>JANXRO010000274.1 GCA_025356765.1 Hyphomicrobiales bacterium
ATGGCGTAATTTTTATTACGGCGTTGAGCGGTTGGTTCACCGGCTTTCTCATTGCCCATCTTTATGAAGTGCCCGGAAACACGTTGCCCGCAGATTTTGCCAACTATCCCACCCGCGTGGTTCATGTATGGATGGCTCTGGTGTTGTTCTTGTTGATCGTGTTGCACATCACGGCTGCATTCAAAGAAATGATGAGTGGTGACGTGCATATTTTAGACCGCGTGGGCTTTGGCAAGCGCAGTTCCTAACGCCGCAAAACGGCTCGTATCGGTGATGCATCCAAGTTTTCAAACTTCAAAGGCAGGGCGATCAATTCATAATCACCGGGTTCCACATGATCGAGCAACAAGTTTTCCAAGATGAACATTTTGTGGCGATTGAACGCTATGTGGGCTGGCAAAGTTTTTGAAGTTGATGGATCAACCGAAGCTGTATCAACCCCCACCAATTTCACGCCATGCGCGGCCAATAGCTCCACCGTCTCGGCCGCCAATGCGCGGAAGTTTTCGTTCCACACATTTGAATCTTGGCCCCCAAACAGCCGCAATAAAACGCGTGGCGGGCAGCCTTTCAAAAGGTGCTCAATGTGCTCAGGCAAACACAGTGGGCCCGGGTGCTGCGCATCAATGACGCGAGCAGGCCCCACAAAAATATCCAGATCAAGCGCTGCAATTTTGGCGCCCTGCACATCATAATGATAAGGCGCATCAGCATGGGTTCCACAATGAACCGACATGGTGATCTTGGAAACATTAACCGGAACCCCAATACCGATGCGCGCCACAAACTCCTCCGTATACGGAGTATCCATTGGAAACGCAGCAACACCGGGGCGAAGCCCCCGCGAGATGTCGATGATCATGTTTTCAAAACATCCATTTTGATTGGCCCTTCAGCGCGGCCATAAATGAATTGATCAACATAAGGGCTGCCCGAACGATCAACCATTTTGGCAGGCCCTTGCCAGATAATTTCGCCCTTATAAATCATCGCAATGTCGTCAGCAATTTTTCGCGCGCTGGCCATATCATGCGTAATGGAAATGGTTGTGGCACCAAGGCGTTTGACACAATCCACAATCAAATTGTTGATCACATCAGCCATGATCGGATCAAGGCCCGTGGTGGGTTCATCAAAGAAAATTATTTCAGGATCAGCCGCAATCGCCCGCGCCAGCCCCACACGCTTTTGCATGCCGCCTGAAAGTTCAGCAGGGTAAAGCTTGCCAACATCAGCGTTCAGGCCAACAAGACCAAGTTTATCCATGGCAATATCTCGCGCTTTTTCGCGGGCCAAGCCCCGGCCTTGAATGAGACCGAAGGCCACGTTTTCCCACACGCTGAGTGAATCAAAAAGTGCGCCACCTTGAAACAACATGCCAAAGCGGCGCAACATGGCATCGCGTGCCTCACCGCGCAAATCCACAGCACTTTGGCCATCAATTTCAATGGCGCCAGACGTGGGCTGCAAAATTCCCAAAATACATTTCAACATCACAGATTTGCCGGTGCCAGAACCACCGATCACAACCAGTGACCTTCCCTTCTCAACACTCAAACTCAACCCATTCAAAACATTTTTCGGCCCGAATGATTTTCTCACATCTGTCAGTTTGATGAAGGGTTCGGCCATCTCAATTCTTTCCGAACAACAAAGATGTGAGCATGAAATTCGCCGCCAAAATTAAAATGGCAGAAGACACAACGGCATTCGTGGTGGCCCGCCCAACCCCTTGTGCCCCGCCCTTGGAATTGAAGCCGTGATAACAGCCCATCAACGCAATGATGAAACCAAACACAGCGGCCTTGATCAGGCCCGACGTAACGTCATCGGAATGCAAAGCATCAGAAGTGGTTTTCAAAAATGCGGCACCGTTGAAGCCAAGGCTGCGCGTGCCAACCACATAGCCACCCATCACACCGATAATGTCGCCAATCAGCACCAGCATCGGCAATGAAACCACCGCCGCAATCAATCGCGGGCCAACAAGATATTTGATGGGGTTGGTGGAAAGTGTTACCAGCGCATCAGTTTGTTCTGTCACTTTCATGGTGCCAAGTTCTGCGGCGATGGATGCACCAACACGGCCCGAGACCATCAGCCCCGCCAGCACAGGCCCCAGTTCGCGTGTGATGCCAATGGCCACAATGGAGGGCACAAGCGTTGCGGCCGTTGTGGGCGAAGAGCCAGTATAAATTTGTAATGCCAAAGCGCCGCCCGTGAAAAACGCTGTCATCGCCACAACGGGCAGTGATGTATAGCCAATGCGAAAAAATTGCGCTGCAATCTGGCTGCCATAAAAGCGCGGAGTAAGCCCGATTGCCACAGCATCTTTGGCAAACAGTGCCACGCGCCCAATCTCTGCAAAGAGCGCAAGAACCAACCGGCCTATGACAGCAAGAATATTCAAAATATTCGAATCTTATTCAACATAACGGCGAGCATAGCGGTTGCCCAAGTGTGTGAGAAGCTCATAAGAAATGGTGCCAGCAAAACCCGCCGCTTCGTCAACTGATAAGTTCGGCCCGAAAATTTCTGCCATATCTCCAACCTTGACCACCACATCCGTCACATCACAAGCCATCATGTCCATCGACACGCGGCCCACAATGGGGCAACGCTTGCCGCCCAGAAACACCTGTGCAGGCCCATCATGGCGAGAAGATGAAAGCTTGCGCGGCACGCCATCACGATAGCCCGCGCCCAAAATTGCAATGCGTGAATTGCGCGGCGCTTCCCACGTGGCGCTATAGCCAATGGTTTGGCCTGCCAAAACTTCACGCAACTGCATCACCTTGGCTTCTAACGTCACCACCGTTTTCATCGGATTGGTTTTCCCGGGAAGCGGGTTGCCGCCATAAAGCGCCACACCAGCGCGCACAATATCATAGTGAAATTGCGAGCCCAGATAAATGCCAGAAGAATTGGCGAAACTTGCAGGAACATGGGTCAACATGCTGCGCAAGTTTTGAAACGCTTTCAGTTGTTGCATGTTGAGCGGATGATCAGCTTCATCTGAACACGCAAGATGGCTAATCAAGAGTTTAATATTTAACGATTTTAAAAGCTCTGCATTCGCACACAATTGCGCAAATTCACCCGTGGTAAACCCCAAGCGGTGAATGCCTGTGTCACAATGAATGGCACATGCCATAAGCCCTGCGTGGGCTTTCCATGCTTCAGCTTCCTTCAAACTTGCCAATGCCGGAATGAGATTATGGCGCAGATAAAATTCGGCCTGCCCCAGATAAAATCCATCAAGCACGTAGATATTTGCATCCGCCAACACTGAACGCAGGTCAGCGCCCTCCAATGGGCGGGCCACAAAAAAATGCCTGCAACCTGCTGCCCATAATGCCTTGGCGCAAGGTGCAAGACCAAGGCCATAAGCCTCGCCCTTGATGGCCACGCCCACATGAGTAGAAGGCGCCGCCAAACTGAGGGTTTTGTAGTTGGCTTTCAACGCAACCAAATCAACCGTCACATGAGCAGAATGAAGATCAACGTTGGTCAACAAATTCTCCACTGAAAGAAAACCCTTCTGTGGCCTATCGCCCATAACGTCAAGGGCAAGCGTTGAGCCTGCAATACATTCAGAAGCGGAAATTCAGGCCAGCTGAAATAATCCACGGGTTCATGTGCGCATCAACCACGCGGCCGGGCACTGTGACAGTTGTTGATGCGAACATCTTTTTCACATCCACAAACACACCAACATTTTTGGTCATATCCATTTCAGCGCCCGCTTGCAAAACCGCACCAAAGCCATTGGCCACGCTGAGCGATGTATAGGGTGGATTGTTGGGCTGGGTTGAAAATGTAATATTATAAGAAGCGCCAATGCCAACATAAGGCCTGAATTGCGGGCTTAGATTAAAATGATATTGGGCCGCTGCAATCACCGACCCATAGGTAACAGCGCCAACGCGTGATGCATTATTGCCATTCACTGTGATCCACAAATCATCCGTGGGCGGAAGACCTGCCGCAACCGTGAAGCTGATATTATCGTTCAAATATCGGCCAACTTCCAAAAGCCCCGTGAAATTATCAGTGGCCTTGACATCAAAAGCTGCAGACGAGAATGCGGGCGTGGCAGAGTTCAAACCAGAATTAAAAAGCACCCCCGCAGCGCCCACATGCACAAACCACATGTTTTCAGGCATGACAACACCATCTTCAGCTTTGGCAATGCCGACGCTGGCACAGCACAACAGTGCCGCTGCAAATAATTTCTTCATGTTCCCTGCCCCATTTAGTCGCTGGTTTTCCAACGTTGTGATTATTAAATCTTAACAAAGTGTTTAAGGGATGACTTGTTTCAAGACAAGTGGATAGTCGCGTCTTGCCAATACTCACCCAAAGCGTTCAGGCAAATGGTCTTCGCGGGCAAGGTTGCTGAACTTTGTCAGGCGGCCTTCGAACATCAGTTCGACTGTGCCTGTGGGGCCGTGGCGCTGTTTGCCGATGATCACTTCGGCCTTGCCATGCGCCCTATCCATCTTTTCTTGCCACGTCTGAAATTCAGCTGTGCCTTCGGCAGGCATTAAACGCTCTAAATAATATTCCTCACGGAACACGAATAACACAACGTCAGCGTCTTGCTCAATCGAACCCGATTCACGCAAATCTGAAAGTTGTGGCCGTTTGTCTTCGCGGTTTTCAACCTGGCGCGAAAGCTGAGACAAAGCGATGATGGGCACATTCAATTCCTTGGCCAAGGCTTTCAGGCCAACGGTAATTTCCGTCACCTCTTGCACGCGGCCTTCAGATTGCTTGCGGGCAGAGCCTGTGAGCAATTGCAGATAATCCACAATCACCAAACCCAAACCGCGCTGGCGCTTTAATCGGCGCGCGCGTGAAGCAAGCTGCGCAATGGTCAATCCGCCGGTTGCATCAATATAAAGTGGCAGGGCCTGCAAATCACGGCTTACGTCCACCAGCTTCTGAAACTCGTCTTCGCTGATTTTGCCACGCCTAATATATTCCGATGAAACGCCCGTCTGCTCGGCAATAATGCGCGTGGCCAATTGTTCGGAACTCATTTCAAGCGAGAAGAACGCAACCACCCCGCCATC
>JANXRO010000304.1 GCA_025356765.1 Hyphomicrobiales bacterium
CAGCATGCATGAAGCAGCGTCTTTCGTCAGAACAGTGGAATTGCGTCAAGGTATTAAAATTGCGTGCTTAGAGGAGATTGCTTTTTCCATGGGCTATATCAATGCAGACCAGCTTGAAAAGGCTGCCAACAACCTAGGAACAAATGAATATTCAGCATATATCCGTAAAATTTTGAACGCGTCGCGTAATGAGCATTGAAACTTTCAAAATTTCGGGGGTTTTAAATAATCAGGCGAAGGTGTCTGAGGCGCGACGCCACTCCGCCGAAACACTAAACCTTTAAGAGTTTTTGGAGCTTGGCATTGTTGAAGCCAGTTGGGCAACTCGCCCACTTTGATCTATGAGGATCTTGCAACTGTGTGGGTATCGCTCCCCGGTACCGGCCTTTCAACTAACGAAATTGATCGCAACCACCGTCGGTGGGATAACTTATACTGTGGCCGAAAGTCACATCAATCGTACAATCTAGGGCCAGCGAGAGGATTTACTCAAACAGCCAAATGGCGTTAGCATCGCGATTTAGGAGAAAATATGCGCACTGTTGGTATAGTTGTTGGTATCATATGAAATTTTCCGGCAATATATTATTTAAAAACAATAAATTAAAAGATATGAGCGAGTCCTCTTCAGGCACCATCTTTTCTCATCCTTGCCGTTTTGTGGCCACTCTTGTATGGCTTTGCACATCTGAAACCAGAGTGATTTTTTGATGACCATTAAACTGTATCGCGGTGATTTGCCTGCTGATTTTAGCGCAGGCACTTCGGTTGCTATTGATAGCGAAACGCTGGGCTTGAAGCCTGCGCGAGACAAGCTGTGCTTGGTGCAGCTTTCAACGGGAGATGGCAACGCCCATTTGGTGCAGATTGATCGGGCCAGCAATAAGGCACCAAATTTGGTGGCGGTTTTGGCCAATCCACAAATCACCAAAATATTCCATTTCGCGCGCTTTGATGTTGCTGTTCTCAAACATTATCTGGGTGTTGAAACCACGTCGATTTATTGTACCAAAATTGCGTCGCGTTTGGTGCGCACATATACTGATCGGCATGGTTTGAAAGATTTGGTCAAGGAACTTTTAGGTATTGAACTTGATAAGCAACAGCAAAGCTCGGATTGGGGTGCGCATATGCTTTCTGAACAACAGAAGAAATATGCGGCAACAGATGTGCTTTATCTGCATGAACTGAAAGCCCGGTTAGATCAGATGTTGGAACGCGAAGGCCGAACGCAGATTGCCAAAGCCTGTTTTGACTTTTTGCCCACCCGCGCCGCGCTGGATTTGATGGGTTGGTCTGAAGAAGATGTCTTTGCCCATTCCTGATCAAGTCATTGATCCAGCACAAAAGGCGAGGAACCGCGCAAGGCGATCGCAGCTCATGGCCCGCGTTGCCATGGGCCTTGGAGCAGCTCTGGTGGTGGGATTTATTGCGCAAAGCATTTATTTAAAGCCGAGCATTAAAGAAGTGGCCGCCATACCTGACAAAGCGCCGGTGATCAGCGGCAGTTCATCTTCGTTTTCCGGCATTGATGAAAATGCAAAGCCATTTCTGGTGAACGCCAAAGAGGGCGTTCAAGATAAATCGATTGAAACCTTGATGCATTTGAAAACTGTTTCAGGCTCATTCACCCGCAAGAATGGCGGCGAAGTTAAGGTTGAATCCGATCAAGCCGAATATGAAATTCGCAACAAAGATTTGAAACTTGTGGGCAATGTGCGATTTGAAGAGCCCGGGCGCTATGTGGCCAATTTAACTTCGGCGGAAGTGAATTTAAACCGCCAGAAAATCAGCACAAAAGACCCCGTGCAAGTGCAAACGGCCAATGCTAGGGTTTCGGCTGATAGTATGGAAACATCTGAAGACGGCAAAATCGTTCGGTTGAAAGGCCATGTGAAGGCCAGCTTTCAAACCGATTTGGCAAATAAGTGAGGACAGACGATGAACTATAAAAACCTTTTTGCCACTTTGGCTTTCAGCGCTGTTTTGGCTTTGCCACTTTTGAAGTCTGGCGCACATGCTGAAGGCAACGTGAATGTTGAAGCCGATGCCATGGAAATTATTGATGCTGAACACAAGACAATTTTTACTGGCAATGTTGTGGCCAAGCGGCCAACAGATACAATTCGCGCTGATGAAATGATTGTCAGTTCCAGCGAACAAAAACAAGCAGACGGCACAACAAAGTCAGTGACTGATTTTGTGAATGCCAAAGGCAATGTTACGATCAACACCAAGAATGCCACGATTACCGGCCAATGGTGCAAATTTGATGTTTTGCACAATCAATTGGTGGTGGGCGGCAATGTGGAACTGACGCAAGGTGCCACGATTGTGAAAGGCCAGAAGTTAAACGTTGATCTTACGACCAACCATTTGCAAATGTCTGGCGGGCGCGTGAGCGGCAGTTTTATTCCGAAGTAGAACGATATTACTCAAGGCTCATTCCGCTTTAAGCGCCATAATACGCCCGAATGAGAATTGTGTTCAGCTCCTGCTGCACAAATCGCATGATAATAAACAATACCATCGGTGAAAAATCCAAACCACCGAAAGACGGCAAAAATCGCCGAATGGGATTGAGCACCGGATCAGTGAGTTGTGCCAAAAGCAGGCTCATTTGTCTCACATTCGGGTTAGACATGCTGACCACACCAAATGAAATGAGCAGACTCATCACAATCATAGCAATCAGAACATAGCTATAGAGGCTGAAAATCCAGTTGATCAGGTCAATGATAAAAAACATAGGACACTTTCGAAATGAGCTTGATTGCGCAGACTCTATTTACGGATTGATTTTGGTTATGACAAGGCCAGACAAGACGGCTCCCTTGGCACATTCCAATTCAATCTGAAACGAGATCTTTGAACTGCGCCGTGTCTAGAAGTGCGCCTTTTGTGCATATCACACGACCAGCAACTCTATGGGCAAACTTGGCAGCATTGCTGGGCGTATTGTTGGCCATGCGAGCGGCAATGTATCCACCATTAAAACTATCGCCCGCACCCGTGGTATCAACCACACCTTCCACAGATTCCGGCGGCACTGTAATCAAATCGCCATCAGCCATCACCAAGGCGGGCTTTGCCCCATCTTTCACGACAATTTCCGAAATGCCATAGCCCGCTATTCGTTTTAGGCAATCGATGGGCAGGCTATCACCGAACACCGCCTGTTCATCTTCAAACGTTGGCAGCGCCAGTGTTGAAACTTTGTAGCCTTCGATGGTGCTGGATTTCATCTCCGAATCCGAGCGCCACAATCTGCGGCGGGAATTTGAATCAAACGCGATTACAGCACCCGCCACCTTCATGTCATTCAACACCGATAGAAAAA
>JANXRO010000331.1 GCA_025356765.1 Hyphomicrobiales bacterium
GCCTTCAGATTCGCCCCGGCGTCAACGATCGCGATGTCCATCTTCGTGTCGATCGCCTTGGCCTTGGCGATGGCGGCGGCGATCGCGGCGTGGGCCTGCTCGAGGCTGATGTCCTGCGTCTTGAGCGGGCCGGCCGAGACCGCTGCGGCGGCCGCTTCAGCACCGGCGCCGGCGGGATCGGCGGCGGAGAGATTCGACCAGGAGAGGGCAATGCCGGCGACGATGAGCACGGTGACGATGGTGTAGAGTTGACGCTTCATGGTGTTGCCTCCAGAAATGAGAAACGGGTTGGGCTGGCGAATATAGCACCGCACCGTGCGCGTGACAACGAATGCGGCGTTGCCTTGACGGCAGCGCGGTGACGCATGAAGATGGCAGCACTTTTCAGTTAGGTTGCAACATTGTGGTCAACTGTGCTGGCCATGGCGCACATGATGTGGCAACGGCGATCACCTCATTGCCCGCTGAAGCATTTCCGCCGCGATTTCTCGCCAAGGGCAGCTATTGCGATGTGTCTGGAAAAGCGCCGTTCACGCATTTGATCTATCCCATTCCGGTGGCGGGAGGGCTGGGTATTCACGTGACGTTGGATTTACAAGGCAGAGCGCGACTTGGCCCAAATGTCGAATGGATCGACCAAGAGAATTATTCAGTTTCACAATCTCTCGCGGCGGAATTTCAAAAAGCTTGCGAAGGATTCTGGCCAAAAATTCGCCATCGTAATATTACGGCAAGCTATTGCGGCATTCGGCCGAAGATCAGCGGCCCTGATCAAAGCGTGTCAGATTTTCATATAAAAACAGGCTCTTCAATCGGCGCGCCAAGGCTTATCAATCTATTCGGCATTGAGTCTCCGGGTCTTACGTCAGCCCTTGCGATTGCCAGATATGTTGAAAGCCTCTCAGTTTAAGCTACTTCTGCCATTCCATATTCAGAAATTAACAAGCGCCAATAGAAACAAGGAAGTTCTCTTGGCTCATTATTGGTTCCGTCGTTTTCCCTCGACTAAATCCAAAACAGCATTTGCCGCATCGAGCACGTTGGTGCCTGGGCCGAAGACTGCTGCAACTCCGTGATCGAGCAGCATCTGATAATCCGGGCGCGGCACCACTCCACCAACAACAACGATGATGTGGCCGCCCCCTTTTGCCTTCAGGCTTTCAACAAGTTGGGGGGCCAGTGTCATGTGTCCGGCGGCAAGCGACGATAGGCCGATGACGTGCACACCCTTCGATATTGCAAGGGTCGCCGCCTCTTCGGGTGTTTGAAACAATGGCCCGGCGATAACATCAAAGCCAATATCACCAAAGGCCGAGGCTATAACCTTGGCACCGCGATCATGGCCGTCTTGACCAAGTTTGGCGACCAAAAGGCGGGGCGCGCCCTTTGGCCCCTGAGCGATTTTAACCATTCGGGCTTTCAAGTTCTGATATTCCGGGTCGCCCTCATAGGCAGCGCCATGAACACCGTGCACCACTTCTGGAACGGCGGTGTGGTCGCCAAACACATTGCGCAAGGTGTCTGATATTTCGCCAACTGTTGCCCGCGCCCGGGCGGCTTCAATGGCCGCCGCCAAAATATTGCCATCGCCACTCCGCGCCACATTTTCTAAGGCGGAGAGAGTTTCGGAAACACGCGATGGATCACGCTGCTGTTTGATGCGTGTTAGACGTTCGATCTGTGAATTGCGCACGGCACTATTATCAATGTGTAAGGTATCGATTTTGGCTTCTTCTTCAAGCCGATATTTGTTCACACCAACAATCACGTCTTCACCACGATCAATGGCCGCTTGTTTACGCGTGGCAGATTGCTCGATCAGGCGCTTGGGCAAGCCTGAAGCCACGGCTTTGGTCATGCCGCCATGGGCCTCAATCTCTTCCATCAACGCCCAAGCCTTGTCTGCCAATTCTTTCGTTAGGCTTTCCACATAATAAGACCCGGCCAGCGGGTCGACCACCTGTGTTACACCCGTCTCATGCTGCAATATCAATTGTGTATTGCGCGCGATGCGGGCGGAAAATTCCGTGGGCAAAGCGATGGCTTCATCAAATGAATTGGTGTGCAGTGATTGTGTGCCGCCCAGCGCTGCAGCCAAGGCTTCAAAGGCTGTGCGTATGATATTGTTATAAGGGTCTTGTTCTTGCAGCGAAACGCCAGACGTTTGACAATGGGTGCGCAGCATCAGAGACTCTGATTTTTTTGGATAAAAGCCCGCCATGATCTTAGACCACAAAAGGCGCGCTGCCCTGAGCTTTGCTGCCTCCATAAAAAAGTTCATGCCGATGGCAAAGAAGAAAGAAAGCCGCCCCGCAAAGGCATCGACATCAAGGCCCTTGGCAATTGCTGCGCGCACATATTCGCGGCCGTCGGCCAAAGTGAAAGCCAGTTCTTGCACCAACGTGGCACCGGCTTCTTGAATATGATAACCGGAAATGGAAATGGAATTGAACTTGGGCATTTCACGCGCGGTGTATTGAATAATATCTGCAACAATGCGCATGGATGGTTCAGGCGGATAGATATATGTATTGCGAACCATGAATTCTTTCAGAATATCATTTTGGATCGTGCCGGAAAGTGCAGCCCGCGCAACGCCCTGTTCCTCACCCGCAACAATAAACGAAGCGAGGATGGGGATCACCGCGCCATTCATTGTCATTGATACAGACATTTCGCCCAGCGGAATGCCTTCAAACAGAATTTTCATATCTTCAACGGAATCAATGGCAACACCGGCTTTGCCCACATCGCCCACCACACGCGGATGATCGGAATCATAACCGCGATGCGTGGCAAGATCGAAAGCAACGGAAAGACCTTTTTGCCCTGCTGCCAATGCCTTTCTATAAAACGCATTGGACTCTGCTGCGGTTGAAAACCCCGCATATTGCCTAATCGTCCACGGTCTGCCCGCATACATCGTGGCATAGGGCCCGCGCACAAATGGGGCTTCTCCGGGATTGGTATTGAGATGTGTAAGGCCGACAAGATCGTCAGCCGTATAGATTGGCTTAATTTTAATATCGTGCTGGTTAATTTCCGTCGATTTTTTTGGTTTGTCCTGCATAACACTGCTTTACATCATTCGGTGAAATCTTCCCACACTGGAATGCGGCCAAAGGCAATCTTTGCCCCAGTATAAGGCACTTGCATATGTGGTAACTGGCCAAACCGTACAGTGTTCTGCCCAAAACGGCGGTTCAACATGTCAATCTTGGCGCATAAAGCTTCACGTTGGATTTGCTGCGTTGTTGACTGGCTTTCAAAAAGATCAGGCACAACCTGTTGAACAGGCACAATCCCACCCAACCACACATCAACGCTTGCAGCTTTTAAAAGTTTGAAGCTTTGCCAATATCGTTCAAAAGTATCCAGCAGGAAAAGCGTATCCTGCCCTGTTTTAATTTTTCCTTCTTTGGTTTGGCGGCCCAATGTTTCGCATTTAACACTTACATGCAATGCGCTTGTACAAAACCCTTCGCGCCGCAAGCGCGCCGCGGCCTTTACCAGCAAGCGCCTGGCCACCAAGCGCGCGCCATCAGGTGAAGTGTTTTTGCCGCTGAGAATTTGCCCATGGCCAAACATGCTACGCTGGGTTTCAGGCCAAACAACAGTTTCGCCGCGTAACTCACGAATAAAGCGCTCCCCCGCCACACTGCCCCAAATGGCGCGGGCCTTTTTGGGGGCAAGATCATAAAGTTGTGTGATGGTGCTAATGCCAGCTTGTTCCAGCCTTGTTTTCATGCGCGAGGAAATGCCCGGCATATCAGTTAAGGCCAGATAGGCGATTTTGGCTGGCATTTCCTGCGGCAAAAGCCAGTTAAGACCTGCTGGCTTTTCCAGCTCTGCTGCAATTTTTCCCAAAAGCCGTGTTGCGCCCAAGCCAACGGAACAACGAAGAGCCGGATGAACTTGGCGCAAAATAGCAGCCTGCAAAGCACGACCCAATTCCTTGGCATTGTTGAGTTCTTGTTGTGCACCCATTAACTGGCACGAAAATTCATCCACCGAAAAAGTTTTGTGAATGGGAATAATTGTTTCCACCGCTTGCTTAATGGCGTGGTGATAACGCACGCACACATCATGCTTAACAGGCCGAAACACAATGCCCGGGCAAAGCAGACGCGCCTCTGCCTGCCTTGTGCCCATTCGCACGCCCAAACGCTTGGCTTCAATGCTGCTTGCAATGCAGGCTGCATTTGGCGAATCGGTTGTGAGAACGCCAACAGGACGCCCCATTAAATGGGGCTCTTCAGCCTGTGCCACAGAGGCAAAATAGCTGTTCATGTCAAAAAAAAGATATTGAACACGGTCACTCATAGGAAGCCTTTTGGCCAAACTAGAACAAAATAGGAACAATGTCTAGCCTCTATGCTGTTTATTCAAACTCTAAAATCAGCTGATCAACAGCAAGGCTTGCACCCACTTCAACCGCAATGTGTTTCACCTTGGCCTTGCGTTCGGCTCGCAACACATTTTCCATTTTCATGGCTTCGACAATGGCAAGATTTTGGCCAGCTTCAACTTCATCACCAACGGCAACCGACAGTGAGCGAATAACCCCGGGCATGGGGCACAGCAAAAACTTTGAAGTATCCTTTGGCATTTTGATCGGCATCAAAAGCGCCAGCTCTGCATCACGCGGGGTGCGCACACTGGCCACCACGTCAACCCCGCGCAGGCGCAGGCGCAAACCCTGAACTGTTAAATTCACTTTCACTGTTAAATCATGGGTGCCCACATGAAATATTCCGATGGTGTCGCCAGGCTTCCAAGCGCTGTTCACGTGCTTTGCTTTGGCGCCCGCAACGCTCATGTCAATCACGCCGTTTTCTGCGGTGATGGCAACAGGCAAAGCGGTTTTCCCAAGCGTAACAATCCAATCCTTGCCCATGTGGCGCTTGTGATTTTCCATTGTGCCGCTGATCAGGCCAGCGCGTTGTTCACGCTTGATGTGGATGAAGGTGGAAACGGCAGCAAGATCAGCAAGCAAAGATTGATCAGGCGTTACGCCATGAAAACCATCGGGAAATTCTTCAGCGATAAAACCCGTTGTTATATTGCCGGATTGAAAACGCGCATGGCCCATGACGGCCGAAAGAAAAGGCAAATTGTGGCCAATGCCCTCAACCTCAAAGCCATCGAGCGCTTGGGCCATGGCGGCGATTGCCTTATCGCGCGTGGGGGCCCAGGTGCAAAGCTTGGCCAGCATCGGATCATAATGAATCGAAATTTCGCCACCTTCAAAAACGCCGGTGTCGTTGCGCAACGTTTGCGTTTCGCTGGGTGGGCGATAACGCGTCAACCGGCCAATGGAAGGCAGGAAATTGCGATAGGGATCTTCCGCATAAAGCCGCGATTCAATGGCCCAACCATTCAACTTCACATCGCTTTGGGCTAAATTCAACCTTTCACCTGCGGCCACGCGGATCATTTTTTCCACAATGTCGATGCCGGTGATCAGCTCCGTCACCGGGTGTTCCACCTGCAATCTTGTGTTCATTTCAAGAAAATAAAATTTCCGGTCGCCATCAACGATGAACTCAATTGTGCCTGCCGAAAAATAGCCAACCGCTTTGGCCAGCGCCACGGCTTGAGCACCCATCGCCTCTCGAGTTTTTTCATCAAGAAAGGACGAAGGCGCTTCTTCAACAACTTTTTGATTTCGGCGTTGAATGGAACATTCTCGCTCACCCAAATGAACAACATTGCCATGTTGATCACCCAGCACTTGAATTTCAATGTGGCGCGGTTCTGTTACAAATTTTTCGATAAATATCCGATCATCGCCAAAAGAGTTTTTGGCTTCAGAGCGCGATAATGCAAATCCTTCGCGCGCCTCATCATCATTGAAGGCAACACGCATGCCCTTGCCGCCGCCGCCAGCCGAGGCTTTGATCATTGCGGGATAGCCGATGTCCTTGGCAATTTTGACAGCGTGTTCTGCATCATCAATCAAACCCATGTGGCCCGGCACAATGGAAACGCCCGCTGCTTCCGCCAGTTTTTTGGAGGTGATTTTATCGCCCATGGCCTCGATGGCTTTGACAGGCGGCCCAATAAACTTAACCCCCGCCTTTGCCAAAGCTTCAGCAAATTTAGAATTTTCTGACAAGAAACCATAACCCGGATGCACCGCTTCTGCACCCGTGGCTTTCACAGCGGCCAGAATTTTTTCGATCACCAAATAAGATTGGCCAGAAGGAGCAGGCCCAATGTGAACCGCTTCATCAGCCATTTTCACATGCAGAGAATTGCGATCAGCATCAGAATAAACCGCAACCGTAGCAATGCCCATCTTG
This sequence comes from Hyphomicrobiales bacterium, assembly GCA_025356765.1. GTDB lineage: Bacteria > Pseudomonadota > Alphaproteobacteria > Rhizobiales > Aestuariivirgaceae > Aestuariivirga. The sequence goes on from JANXRO010000331.1 coordinate 6,306, forward strand.
CGCGCCGTTTTGATCACACGACAAGCAATCTCTCCACGATTGGCAATGAGGATTTTTTTGAACATTTTAGTTGCCATTGAGTGTCACTGCTTTCCTGCCCAACTTTTGTTTCCACATTTTTTCGGCATCGAGACCATCAATGCGAGTGGCAAGATTAGTCAGCGTTTCTAAAACGCAAATTTGGAAGTCAAAAGATTTGATAGTGCCAGCTTCGATCCCAAGCTTAATAATCTTATTTCCGCCGTGGCCGGATTTTGCGTAGTTTTGCCAACGCCCAAGAAATCCTCCGTCTTCGCTAGTAGCAGAACCAACATATAGATCGCCCGTAACTTTGTTACTGATTAAGTACACTCCACGAGTTGATTTGAGAGCTTCGCGCCAACTATGGTCGCCTTCAATTGAAACAACTTTGGCCATCTGGTCGAAACTCAGCAACAAGCGACTGAACCCAGGAAAGGCAGAAAAGCTACCCTTCGATTTTACTTGCATAACTTCAAATGCTTTGGGCAAGAACCTATGAAACCCGCGTCCTGTGGGCCACTTAACAACCAAGCGATCCACGAGGTATTTCAATTGTTCAATTTCTTGAAGGTCCCACCAAAAATTGCCAAGGTAGAAATCCCATCTTAACGCTTTCTGTGCCTGAATGCTGGTACTTTTTGAAGGCGATATATATAAATGCGATATTTCATATCCACCGATAAACCGTGAAGCACCTTCGTCTTCGCCAATAAAGAAGAGTACGACATCTTTGCCTAGAATATTTTTGCTTTGAGACGCCTGAAACTCGGCCATCTTGCCAGCAGCATAAATAGCTTCGACGTCAATTAGTCCTTCACGTCCCGCAACTGGGTAGTGTTTCCATGCAGGATGTTTGTGATTAACATGGCGATAGAGTTTGACACTGCGATCAACTCCAATGCCCGCTCCATTTAAAAGGCCATTAAGCGTTAACATTGATCCTCACAACGGCATCGTATCGTGTTTGCGCGGGGCTTGTTGTTTTTTCTTGTTGCGCAAACTGGCAAAGGCCCGCGCGATGCGTTTGCGCGATGTGTGTGGCATGATCACCTCATCAATAAAGCCGCGTTCAGCCGCCACGAAGGGGTTGGCGAAACGGTCTTCATAATCTTTCGTACGGGCCGCGATCTTATCTTTATCACCAAGCTCGCTGCGATAAATAATTTCAACGGCTCCCTTGGCGCCCATCACCGCAATTTCAGCGGTGGGCCAAGCATAGTTCACATCAGCGCCGATGTGTTTTGAAGCCATCACATCATAGGCACCACCGTAAGCTTTGCGGGTGATCAACGTCACCATGGGCACCGTGGCTTGGGCATAGGCGAACAACAATTTTGCACCGTGTTTGATAACGCCGCCATATTCTTGCGCGGTGCCGGGCAAAAAGCCCGGCACATCCACCAAGGTTAAAAGCGGAATGTTGAACGCATCACAAAAACGCACAAAACGCGCGGCCTTGCGGGATGAATCAATATCCAAGCAGCCAGCCAAAACTTGCGGTTGGTTGGCAACAACGCCAATGCTCTGGCCCTCAATGCGAATAAAACCTGTGATGATATTGCGGGCAAAGGCTTCTTGAATTTCAAAAAAATCACCTTCATCGGCCAAGGCCAGAACCAGTTCCTTCATATTATACGGCTTGGCCGCACTATCGGGGATCAATGTGTCAAGCCGCATTTCAATGCGTTCAGGATCATCGTAGAAGGGGCGTGTTGGTGCTTTTTCAGCGCTATTCAACGGCAGAAAATCAAACAAGCGCCTAACCTGTTCAAGTGTTTCTATATCATTGTCATAAGCGCCATCTGCCACCGATGATTTTGTGGTGTGGGTTGTGGCGCCACCAAGTTCTTCAGCCGTGACGATTTCATTCGTGACAGTTTTTACAACATCAGGGCCAGTGACAAACATATAAGATGTATCGCGCACCATGAAAATAAAATCTGTCATAGCCGGTGAATAAACAGCACCGCCGGCACAGGGGCCCATGATCACCGAAATCTGTGGAATAACGCCCGAGGCTTCCACATTGCGGCGGAACACTTCGGCATAGCCCGCAAGCGAGTCCACACCTTCTTGAATGCGCGCTCCACCACTGTCGTTCAGGCCAATGACGGGTGCGCCAGTCTTCACCGCCATATCCATAATTTTGCAGATTTTTTTAGCGTGGGTTTCAGAAAGTGACCCACCAAGCACGGTAAAATCTTGTGCAAACACGCATACCATGCGGCCATTGATTGTGCCCCAGCCTGTGACCACACCATCGCCAGCGATTTTCTGATCAGCCATGCCAAATTCGGTGGCGCGGTGGGTGACGAACATATCATATTCTTCAAAGCTGTCTTCATCGAGAAGAACTTCCAGCCGCTCACGCGCTGTCAGTTTGCCTTTGGCGTGTTGGGCATCAATGCGCTTTTGGCCGCCACCATTACGGGCTTCGTTGCGG
>JANXRO010000379.1 GCA_025356765.1 Hyphomicrobiales bacterium
CATAGCAGAGCGCGCTTGGGCTGCCATGTTGACACTTTCGTCAAATACAACCAACCCGCCATGGCCCACCATTGCCGCGTTGGCCGCGAAGGTTTCATAATCCATCGGCAGGTCAAGTTGCTCGGCAGTAAGATATGATCCCAGTGGCCCACCCACTTGCACAGCACGAATAGGTTTTCCTGAAAATGTGCCGCCACCGAAATCATTAATCAGTGTACGGAGCGTTATGCCAAATGCCTTTTCAACCAAACCGCCATGTTTGATATTTCCAGCAAGTTGAAATGGCAACGTTCCGCGCGAACGGCCCATTCCGAAGTTTTTATAGGCTTCGCCACCTTTGGCCATAATGTATGGCACCGCCGCAAAACTGAGAACATTGTTGATCACAGTGGGTTTGCCGAACAGACCTTCAAGGGCAGGGATCGGTGGCTTGGCGCGAACCATGCCGCGCTTGCCTTCCAGCGATTCCAACATAGCGGTTTCTTCGCCGCAAATATAAGCGCCAGCGCCGCGGCGAACTTCAAGATTGAAACAATGCTCCGTATGCTGAATATTATTTCCAAGCCACTTTTCTTGAACGGCAATTTGGATTGCTTCTTTCATTGTGGCAATGGCATCAGGATATTCAGACCGTATGTATATGAAGCCCTTTGTGGCACCGACAGCCAAGGCCGCAATGGTCATCCCTTCGATCAACATGAAGGGATCTCCCTCCATCACCATGCGGTCGGCGAATGTGCCAGAGTCACCTTCATCAGCGTTGCAGCAAATATATTTCTGATCAGATTTTGCTTCGTGAACGGTTTTCCATTTGATCCCTGTGGGAAAACCTGCGCCGCCGCGCCCGCGCAAACCAGATTCGTAAACTTGGTGCACTATCTGTTCGCCCGAAAGGCTCAAAGTCTTTTTCAATCCGGCAAAACCATCGTGGGCCAAATAGTCTTCGATTGAAATCGGATTGGTTATGCCTGCACGTGCAAATGTCAGACGCTCTTGGTTTTTCAAAAATGGCAATTCAGAAACCAAGCCATGGCCCAATTGATGTTTTGCGCCTTCATAAAATTTGGCGGCAAACAAATGCTTCACATCGCTCACGTCCACTGGGCCATAACCCACGCGGCCTTGGGTTGTTTCAACTTCAACGAATGTTTCAAGCCAAGCCATGCCACGGGTGGAGTTGCGAATGATCTGTATACTGATGTTTTGTTGTTTGGCTTCAGCGGCGATTGCCGATGCAACCTCATCAGCACCAACCGCTTTGGCCGAAGAATCTCTGGGCACGTAAATTTTAATCATGCGCCCAACTCCTTCAACAAAGCTTCAGCTTTGGTCGAATTCATTCGCGCTTTTGGCCGATCATCAATCATCAAAGCGGGGGCCGATGCACACAGGCCCAAACAATAAGTGGCTTCCAAAGTGATCAAACCATCCGCCGTGGTTGCCCCCATTTTTACGTTCAAAAATTTCTCAACCGAGGAGATCAACGCCTTGCTTCCCATAGACTGGCAGGCTTCAGCCCTGCAGATTTTGAGAACATGCTTGCCAACGGGCTTTAAATGAAAATCGTGATAGAAGGTGGCCACGCCATAAGCTTCAGCGCGAGAAATGTTCAGAGCGTTGGCTATAATGGGCAATTCACTTTCGGGCACATAGCCCAGCTTTTCTTGCACATCGTGGAGAATTTCCAAAAGCGCATCGGACCTGTTGCCATAAGCCAAGCAGATTTCTCGCACTTCGGTGGAATGGGGGGATTTGAATTCGATGATCGTGTGTTTTTTCGCCATAACAACTGTTAGAGCGGCATTTGCAGAACATCCAATTGGCTGTGGCTATACTGTGATAGGCAAACTCAATCAGGCTTGAATTTTTTGGCCGATTCAAAAAGCGCCTCTATGGCGGGCGAAAGCGGTTCGCGATTTGCGGCAACAAGGCCAACGGCGTGAGAAACCGCGGGTTCAACCAGCGGAATGGCAACAACGCCATCCAACACGCCCAGAGCATTTTTGAAATAATCGGGCATGATGGAGCAGAGCCCCATCGACCGCACAGACGATATGAGATTCATAATTGAATTGGTTTCAAGCCTGGGCGAAGGATGCGCCTTGGCAACAGCAAAGGCTCGATCAATAATCCGGCGGTTTTGCATATTGGGCGTTAATAAACACAGCTTTTGCAACGCCGCTTCGGCCCAGGTGACAGTTTGGCGTTTTGAAAATTCATGCGTTTGTGAAACGAACAGGCAATAATTTTCACGATAGAGTTCGGCGCGCAGCAACCCTTCAACGGGTTCATTGTCTAAGTATGTGATGCCAGCTTCAATCGAAAAATCATTCAGTGCACGGATGATTTCTTCGGATGAATGCGACAGAATTGTAAAATCCACCGACGGGTGCTTGGCATTCATGGCTTTGGTCAAATAGCTGGCCATTGGCAGCGCAGAGGGGATAACGCCC
>JANXRO010000380.1 GCA_025356765.1 Hyphomicrobiales bacterium
TGGTGGGCTTGGGAAAGTCTTCGGCAATATCAGGAACCTTGATGAAGCCATCAGCGCCGGCAGCTTTTTGAAATGCAATCAGGCCGTCATAGGTTGATTGATAGATTTGCCAATATTGCAAGGTGTAATTGATGTGTGGATCAATTGTGCCACCAGCAGCGTGGGCCAGAATGCGCATCGTTCCACCACGATGTTCTTTCATATATTCCGCAGAGGCGGGACTCAACGCACCTGCAGTAAACAACAACGATGCAACACCTGCCATCAATAGTTTCTTCATGTTCGTCTCCTTGATTTAATCATTATCCGCGAGGAATTTGCCAACGTTTTTCATGCATAATTCTTGTTCTTCGACATGCGGCATGTGGCTGGAATTGCCGTAAATTTCACCAATCGCACCTTTGATGTGATCTTTGAATGGTTGTGCGCAAGCCGGTGTTGCTTCATCGTAATAGCCCGACAAAACATATGTTGGCACGTTGATGAGATGAAGCCGATCAATCACACTCCATGTTTTGAGAGTGCCCACTACGAAAAATTCATTAGGCCCATTCATCACATGATAAACCGTTGGGTTGCGAGCCACTTGCTCAAATGATGCGGTGACTTCGGGCGGGAATGGCACAACGCGGCAGACATGGCGTTCATAGACCCACATGGTAGCATCTTGGTATTCTTTACTATCTGTTGTTCCTGCAGCTTCATGCTTGTTCAGCGCGTCCTGAATGGGTTGCGGCATCAGCGAACGCATCCGCGCGGCTTCACTCATCCACAAAGCCATTGAAGCAGGCGAATTGGCAATTGTTAAAGACTTCAAACCAGGTGGCCGTGTTGTGCCATATTCCGCACCCAGCATGCCACCCCAGCTTTGACCCAAAACGTGGAAGGCTTTGCGTTGGCCTAAATGGTCAACAAGATTATTCAACTCATCTATGAAAAGTTGAACTGTCCAAAAGTCGCCGCCCTTGTCGGGCAACAACGTGGAGTTGCCGCAGCCGATCTGATCATAATGAATGACGGCGCGGACATCGTTGGCCAGAAGTTTATAGGCATCAATATAATTGTGACCCACACCGGGCCCGCCGTGCAGAAGAAATATCGGCGGCTTTTTTGAAGTGAGATCGCCGGTTATGCGATACCAAGTTTCATAAGGGCCGAACTTAGCGCGGCCTTCAACCTGCTTTAATGCGGGCATTTAACGCCTCATAATTTTCCCTGAGCGATCAACCTATTTCGAAATTTTACGAATGGCAATCATGATTCAGGCTTTGACAGTTTTGTCGCAGCCTGTGGGTTTTGCTATTGCGAATTGCACACTTACTCGCCGTGGCCTGGCGTGTATGGCTGGGCTTTATTGTGATAGATGGCAGGCAAGCCGTGTTGTTCAGTTGCGAACAAGCTTTGCAATGCTTCCCGCCGCAACGGATGCGATGATGATTGTGCCAATCAGTATGTCGCGGATGTAACTATCAACACTCATTTGGGTTAAACCGTTGCTCAGGACGCCGATGATCAATATGCCCACCAACGTATACAATACGCGGGGCTCGCCGTGGCGACCGATTGTCATTCCCAAAAAAACTGCTGCAATCGCATCAAGCATCAAACCGCTGCCCTGGGTTGGGTTAGCAGATGCGACGCGGCTGGCATACATCAAACCCGCAGTTGCCGCACCGAGGCCCGTGATGCAAAAGCCAACCAATCGCGTAATACGCACATTTATTCCAGCCAGTCGCGCAGCCTCAGAACTTCCGCCCATGGCATAAACATGGCGGCCAAACACAAGCTTCTCGAGTACGACCCATAAAATTAAAAGGGCCAGCATTGCCAAGAGTGTAAGATTTGGCAAATGCAAATATTGATCATTTGAACTCCAGAGAGGAATTCCACCTTTTGCAAAATCTGAAAACTCTGCGGGAATATCAGCTCCAAATATGGTTTTTCCGCCACTGATGACAAAGGCCAAGCCGCTGAAAATTGTCAAGGTTCCGAGTGTTGCAACAAATGGCAATATGCCTAAATAGCTCACTAGCAGACCGTTGAAGGCACCACCTAAAATGCCAACGAATATTGCCAGAGTTACACCAAAGAAAACTGAACCCGTGTCACGAAATGCCACCGCGGCCACCACACCTGCAAGACTGGCCATTGAGCCCACACTAAGATCAAAATCGCCCATCGCCATAACGGCAGTCATAGCGAATGCTGTTATGGCCAGCATGCTCATCTGCTGTGAAATGTTAAGAATGTTTCGGCCAGTTAGAAAAGTATCTGGCAACATGATCCAAAAGAAAATCACCATGCCGAAAAAGCAAACGAGCGTGCCGAAAGTTTGAATTGCCTTGAGCACGCTCGTTAAATTAAAGCTTTGGAAAACGGTCATTCAGCCACGTTGGCGCTTGTTATCAACCGTGTTGGAACATAGATCACGCTTTGCTTAATGGCCTCGCCGCTAAGTTTGCGCTTCACATATTCTGCCACTTTTGCACCGATGCCTTTGAAATCTTGCGCCATCGACGCTTCAAAGTTACCAGCTTTTGCAATTGCTGCTCGTGCTTCGGGATTTGCATCAATTCCGGTGATGACTATTCCTTCGCCGCCGCGGCCGGCTGCTTCAATGGCCTGCAATGCGCCCAAAGCGGGTTGATCCCATGCTGCCCAAACTGCAGAGATCGATCCCTTTTCAGGGTGGGCTGCTAAAATGGCTTCCATCTTTGCGCGGCTATCAGCAATGCCGCCGTCTTTCACGTCGGGTGTAACGTGATCGATGACTTTAATTCCGGGATTATTTTTAAAAATCGTGTCTGCAATAATGCCGCGTTGTTGCACTGGCGGAAATGCTTCAAAAATGAACATGATCACATTGCCTTTGCCGTTGATGCGATTGGATACATAAGCTGCTGTATCTGCCGCCATCGAATAGCCGTTGCTTGTCACATTGGTTACAAGCAATGGTGAAGCGCCTGCGTCCATGCCAAAAACCGGAATGCCGGCTGCTTTTGCCGCTTCAAGACCGGCGGTCACTTGCGAAGGATCAACGTTAATCACAATCGCTGCAGGCTTTTGGTTTGCAGCGTCTTCCAGGCGAGAAATAACTGCAGCCACGTCTCCCTTGGTGTCTACCACATTCACATCCCAGCCATTTGCCTTGGCTTTTTCTTGAAATGCTTCAACATAAAATTGCGTGCCGGGTTGGCTGAGATAGGGTGTGATCACCGTTATTTTTTCGCCAGCTGCAAGGGCCACGCCAGTCATCAGCGCCAGCGCCGACACAGTGGCCAGCCCTAAAAAGCTTCTGCGAATTATTTTCATAGTATTCTCCCACAAAATGTTTTGTTGTTTGCTTTGCTTATCAGAATTATTCCGGCACAATAATAGTGCACAAAAAATTGGGGCGCGCAAATGTTAATTGGCATCGATGTTGGCACGACAGCTATAAAAGCCAGCGTATTGACTTTATATGGCAAAACAATCGGGAATTTCAACCAAAGTTACCCTACGCTGCGCCTGAAGGCTGCCCAGGTTGAACAAAATCCGAATGATTGGATCCACCATGTGCAAGGCGCGCTTCAACAGTTCGCAGAATATCCTATCGAAGCAATTGGACTTTGTTCGCAGGTCAACACGCATGTTTTTGTCGATGCTGATGGCAAGCCACTGATGCCAGCAATAACTTGGCAAGACGGTCGTTGCGCTGAAGAAGCTGCAAAGCTGGATGCTCAAATTACGACTGAAGAAAAAATCGGTTGGTGGGGAGCGCCTTTACCGATTGATGCGAGCCATGTTCTGGCCCGCATGGCCTATGTGAGAAAACATCATCCCGAAATTTGGAATAAAACGCGTTGGGTTATGGCGCCAAAAGACTTTTGTCTGTTCCATCTTACGGGTGAAGTTTCAACCGATCCTATGACCGCTTTTGGAATTGTTGATAGCCAACTGTCACCAATTCAACGTCTGTTTGATCTTGTTCCTAATGCCGCAGAAAGGCTTCCACCCATTCGGTCTTTCACAACGGTAATCGGAAAAGTGAGAAAGGGCCTGCCCTGCGCCAATGTGCCCGTGGTTTCAGGAGCCATGGACGCATGGTCTGGACTTTTGGGTGCTGGCGTTTGCGAGGATGGACAAGGCCTCTATCTCAGTGGCACCAGTGAAATTTTAGGGATTGTATCTTCTCTCAAAGCATCAGTTCCCGGCGTGATTGCTTTTCCCAAATGCGAAGGCATTGTGTTTCATGCTGGCCCTACTCAATCAGGCGGCGCATCGATAGAATGGCTGTCTCGACTTCTTGGTAAAAGACCACTGGAAATCTCGGGGCTGGCAGCCACAGCCGATGTGACCAAGCCCTTGCCCATTTTTTTGCCTCATCTCGAAGGCGAGCGGGCACCCCTGTGGGATATTCATTCACGGGCATCACTTTCCGGCATAGATTCCAATACCGGGGCGGCAGAGATTTCGCGTGCAGTGCTTGAGGGTGTTGCCTATTCTGCGCGTCTGGTCATGGATAGTTTGGAAGTTTCCGCTTGCATTCGCCCGCTGGAAATCAATCATTCAGGCGGCGGTTCGGCTTCGGATGTTTGGTGCCAAATTCGTGCTGACGTTTTGGGCCGCCCAATCAAGCGAACCAAAATGACCGATGCTGGCGTCCTGGGTGCAGCACTTATCGCTGGCACAGGGCTGGGTCTTTTTTCTTCGCTTAATTCAGCAGTAAAAACTCTTGTCAAACAAGACCGAATATTTTTGCCCAATCCAAAAGAATTTGACCGGCATGCTGATGGCTTTGAGAGATATAAATTACTGTATCAACAGTTGGTGCCGTGGAACTTGACCTTGCCCCAAACTTTCGTTCAGTTTTAAATTCCCTTTGGCTGTTGGTTCTGCTCTTCAGTCTGGTCGTGCAAGGGCCATGGATGCGACCATCATGTTCGCAGAACTTAGGGCCTTTACCCACTGTTACCCATTGGGCAACTTGCTCAATGCAATGTAAAGCTTTTGCCAGCGCCACACTTTGCGGCTGTTGATTAATTGCGGCTTGGGCACAAAGCTTGAGACACGCGATGGTTTAATAATGAAAATTGTTGGCAGTGCGTCTCAACAGAAAAAGCTGGATTATTTTGACTGCGTATGCAAGAATTTGTAAGATTAGATTTTAGACTTGGCTTTGTTGTTTAGGCATATTTTTTTGGTGCCCAAACTCATAAGCCCGAAGTGACGTGGTGGCATTTGTGTCGCCAAATTGTAGTATTTTTTAGAGGAAAAAAATTCGTGATTTCAACGGCAACTTCTTCATTCGCGAATGTCCGCTTTGTAAAAGCCCCCAGCTTTAGTCAAAGTGATGGTAATAATTCGGTTTCCACTCTGGTTGCGGAAGTGCTGGCTGATGTGCGTAAGAGGGGCAATGCAGCGGTGCGAGACTATGCCTTGCGGTTTGATAAGTCCGAGTTGAGTGAGTTTGAAGTGAGTGGAAAAGACCGTGAAGCGGCTTTGAATTTGCTGGACCCGCAAACCCGCCGCGATACTGAATTTGCAATTGATAATGTGCGTAACTTTGCCAAGGCCCAACTGGCCACAATTTTGCCGCTTGAAGTGGAAACCCTTCCGGGAGTTCACTTGGGCCACCGGGTTATTCCGATTGAGCGGGTGGGGTGCTATGTTCCTGGTGGACGCTATCCACTATTATCCGCTCCGGTAATGACAATCGTTCCGGCCAAAGTTGCCGGTGTCGATGAAATTGTAGCGTGTTTGCCACCCAATGCTCATCCTGCAATGATAGCGGGTTGTCATCTTTCAGGTGCCGATCGCATATTCCGCATTGGGGGTGCCCAAGCCATTGCGGCGATGGCTTTTGGAACTGAAACAGTTCCTGCAGTTACGAAGATTGTTGGCCCCGGCAATGCTTTTGTGAACGAGGCCAAGCGGCAAGTCTTCGGCCCTGTTGGCATCGACCAGTTGGCCGGACCTTCAGAAATTTTCGTTTTGGCTGACGCCACCGGTGACGCTGAAATGATTGCAACAGATTTGCTGGCACAGGCTGAACATGATGTGCGCACGCGTGTGGGATTGATTACCACTGACGCAAAACTTGCTGAGGCGACGCTTGTTGAAGTTAATCGCCAATTGCTTGGCTTATCCACTGCCAATGTGGCGGCGCAGGCTTGGAAAGACTATGGTGAAATTGTTGTTTGTGCTGATGAGACGGCCATGATCAAATATTCAGATTTTATTGCGGCGGAGCATTTGCAAATTCATACCGCTGACCCTCATGCGACAGCTGCCAAAGTTCGAAACTATGGATCGCTGTTTATCGGCGAACTGGCAAGTGTGGTTTATTCTGATAAATGCTGCGGTACCAATCACACTTTGCCGACCATGGGTGCAGGCAAATATACTGGCGGTCTTTGGGTGGGGGCATATGTTAAAATCGCAACGCATCAGTGGATTGATGAGCGCGGTGTAAAGACATTGGCACCACCTGCCACGCGCCAAAGTGCCAGCGAAGGATTGGAAGGCCATCGTCGTGCTGCGCAGTTGCGGCTTGACCGAATGCAATCAGTTTAAATCATTCAGGCAGAAGCAATCGAACTTTCAATCTGTGCCTGCTTTACCTGCATCAGCAATGATAGCTCGTCATAAAGTGTCCATTCCTCAACGATTTTGCCGTTCTTGTAATGGAAATGGGAAATGCCCATCACCTGCATGCGTTTGCCTGTTGGTGCTCCAAGGGTTTTTAGAATGCCGAAGCCCAGATGATGGCCTTCCATCAGCCAGCGCACCGCAACCTTGGTGCCGCCTTCTTCGCAATCCACCGAACAGATGTGCTGCGGCATAAAACCCGCATCTGGAATTGATCCAATCAATCCCAAATATTGGTGCAGCACACCAGAAGCACCCGTTATCTCTCGCAGCAGTGGTCCATGGTATTGAACAGTCGGCGCATAGACTTCTTTCATCACACCAAACATTCGTTTGTTAAAAGCCTCGTGCAGCCAGCGCAGCGTTGCAACTTCAAGATCTGAATTGGCAATCGAAACATCGGCCTCAGACTCTGGTGGATATTGACCGAGCAAGCGGCGGTTTTCCCCGATATCGAGTGTGAAAAGGCCTTTCTCGATGCGCCCTCTCGCCAGTGATTCAGCATAGGCATGAGGATCAAGGCCAAGCTGGCGAAACAGGATCATCGTATCTGATACAATCCATTCGCGGTAGATTCGGTTCTTCAAGATCATGCAGTCGGCAATTGTGCGCGTAGTAAAGCTTCGCCCGGTGGCTTCACCATATTGGCCAGACTGACTGTGTCGGCCAGAGCCTGTTACGAGATGTGACGTATAGAACCCATCTTTGTCATTGCCGTTCCAGATTACATGCGTTGCCATGCCCCTGCGTTCTGGCAGCGTGACAATACGCTGGATCGTGTCATGGACAATATCTTCGCGGTTATAAACAGTGCCCATGGTGCTGTAGATCACGCAGTTGTGCGTATAATGCGAATAGATCAGCCCAATGTTTCGTTCATCCCATATGCGATGTGTGCAGCGAACGATATAGTCCACGATGTCGGTGTAGATGTCATCAAATCCGTCCATTGATTGAACACGCGTTCGACCTTGCGGTGCCAAGTCAACATAGTCGTGGCGTTCAACTTGAAGCACCGGGTCTTTGTTGATTGCAATGTTTGAAACATTTTCTCGCGAAGAATTGTCGGTATTTTTCATACATCAACCCTTTACTGCGCCAGCTGTTAGGCCGGCGACCAATTGCCTCTGAAAAAACATGATCAACACAAACAATGGTGCCGTGGCGGAAACCACCGCGGCAACGGCATACATCACATGGCCTTCTGCTTGAATTTTGAAAAGGAAGCTCGAAATTTTCGGAATCATGGTTTGATTTTCTTGGGTGAGCAACATGGATGTGACTGCAAAATCATTATACCCCAAAAGGAAACTGAAGAGGCCCGTAGTGATCACGCCTGGCCACATCACAGGCATGACGGCCAAACGAAAAGCTTGGAAACGTGAACAACCATCCACCAATGCGCTTTCATCAAGTTCCTTCGGGATGTTCACGAAGAATGAATAGAGCATCCACAATGTGAATGGTTGATTGAGTGCCACCAGAACAATAATGGCTGTGGGCAAATAACCCCAAATGTTAAGTTGAAAGAACGGCAGCAGATAGCCTGATACAAGCGTGATGTCGGGCATTGCACGGAACACCAACGCGATGATCAAAATCCAGAATTTATAACGATATGCGGTGCGCGAAAGTGCATAGCCACCCAAGGTTCCCAGTGTGAGTGATATTGTGGTTACGCAGGTAGCAACAATTGCCGTGTTGATGACTGAACGCCAGAATTGACTTTCTATCCATGCGCCATAATAGCCGCTGCCAGTAAATGGCTCGCCAGTTTGTTGAATGGTTTTAATTCCAAAAAGAGCATTTTGCCAGGTTTCACGAGAGAAAAAATCTGCTTCAACTTTAAACGAACCCCACACTGTCCAAATATAAGGAAATGCGGCGAGCGCCAACCAAACCAAAACAAAAGCTGTTGATGTAATAGCCAATGACAAAGGGCGGCGATTGGCAATTGTGCTCATGTACGGAATCCAAATTCACGGGCGGTTTTCATCAACACGGGTGTCATTAAAATCAGCACACCCGCAATTGTGAGCACCGATGTTGCGGCGGCAGAACTGAAGAGTTGAGCGCTCTGATTGTTAAGTGCTATGAAAATGCTGTAACTCAATGATGTTGCGTTGGCTGCGGCATTGAAACCGATGATAGGCTCTAGCACTCGAAAATTATCCATCAATTGTACCAAAGTTACGAATACGGCGAGTGGCAACAAGGTGGGTATCACCACAAAGCGCACACGTTGCAACCTGCTTGCGCCGTCGATCATCGCAGACTCTAACGTGTCAGATGGTACAGTTTGAAGTCCTGAATAGAATACCACAAAAGAAAATGGCGCATTTGTCCAAATGCCATAGCAGATCAGCGTTACCCAGGTCATTGTGGGCGACGCCTTGAGGGAAAGATCTGGATTATGCGTTATGAGTTGAATTGCAGCGCCTAAAATTCCATCGGCATTGATCATCCAGTAGACGACAAGCGACCCAATTAAAGGGGTGACAACCATGGGAAGCAACGAGAAGAAAATAACCGGACCTTTCAGGAGCTTCGGCACGGCGTTGACCGCAAGGGCTATCACAAACCCCAAACACATAGCCAAAGGCGTTACTGTGAGGGCATAGGTAAGTGTGAAGACCAAAGCGCGGTAGAATGGAAGGTCATATATACGGGCGGCAGTTTCATTGAAACCCAAATTGCTTGTAACAATCTTGCCAATATCTGCAAAAGCTAAATGGTTGTGATCTGTGTAAATGCCAAAGCCATTGAATTTTCCCAGGGGATGATCATGGCGTATTTTTGCTGTTGCTTCGGCATCAACACGTGTTTCCTTTACGCACCCACCCAGAGGCTGACACGTTTCACTCATCACCAATATTTTGTCGTGTTCAATATACAGCGATTGGACGGCAATAGACATGATTGGTGTGGCAATGAATAGCAACATCGCCACGATCGATGGGAGAATAAAAGCTAAAAAAGTGCGATGCGGCACGCGCAGTTTCTCCAATTGCTAAACCCAGAAAAGTTGTCGGCGGATCCTAAATTATAGCCGCCGACATTTCTTTGTCTATTTCAGAAATCCGCCTTCTTTGGCGGCGGCATTATATGCCGCTTCAACACCGGCCATGGCCTTATCAGCATCCTGCGAGCCCTTGATATAATCGGCAAGGCCTGTGCTCAATGCCGTATGCAATAGTCCCATGTAGGGCACCATTGGATAGGGCTTTGCTCCGCCAGCCGCAGTCTGGATAACGCCAACTGCAGTTGGGCCTGGTTTATAGCCTTTAATCAGCCACGTTGCTGCACTTGGATTTTTTGCTGCCACGTCAGGCGCAATGCCATGCATCATCGCTTGGAATGATGCAGCAGCATCTTCATCTGAGATATTTTTAGCAATGCTGAAACCGTCCCACCAGAGGGCAGCGGCGGGAGTGGTTCCGCCGCCCACTGTTGGAGCACCAGCAAACATTGTATTTGCAACAACATCGGCAGTCGCAACCTTCGCATCGACAGCTGCGCCTGCCAAAGAGCCCCAATTGTTAGAAATTGCAATCTTTCCGCCTTGGAAATCTTTGTTCAATTCGTCTGCACCATATGTCAGATAATCGGGGCTCATAAATTTGGTGAGCGCCAACATTGTGGCAAGGGTGGCTTTGCCTTTTTCATTGTTTATCGCCAGTTTTGCCGAACCGGGCTCAAAGAATTCGCCACCATAACCCAAATACATATTTACAAACTCAGCGGCTAAATCCCAACCTGCCTTGTCGGCGGCACCGAGAGGATATTTGATGACTCCTTTTTCTTGGAGTGTCTTGGCGGCAGCAAGCACGTCTTCATAGCTTTTTGGCGGAGCGATGCCTGCCTTGTCGAGTAAGTCTTTCCGATAGAAAAGGTGTTGCGAGTTTGCCATGAATGCGATTGCCATGGTTTTGCCGTCGATCTTGATCAGCTGGTTCGGTTCCAGGTCTTTGCCATATTTTGCAACGAGATCATCCAACGGACGGATTAAACCACCGCTGAGGAGGGGCACGACTGAGTTGTTGGCAACCATAGCTATGGTATATTCGGCTGGGTTAGAAGTGAGAGCGGGAACTTGAAGATTCTTATGTTCAGATGTTTGATTCTTACTGAATTTGACTGTGGCACTTGCACATTCTTCGGCAGCGGCGGCCACAATCTTGAGTGCTTCGAAATCATTTGACAGGATGCGCACTGATCCTGAAGCAATTCCACAATCGGCCAATGCTGCGGTGGATGTCAGTGCTATAGTGCCCAATAATAACATTGCTTTTAAAGTGAATTTCATTTTTTCTCTCCTCGGTTTCAATTCTTTTGGTCTGCAGAGCTTTTCGCGTGTTTTTGCCAAGAGTTGCAGATAGATTGATGCATTTCTTGCATTCGTATGCAACAAACTAAACATAATTTATGTTCATTGGCAAGTCTCTAAAATGCGTTGGTTCTTGCATACGTATTCAAGTCGTGGCAATAATACACAAAACTGGCAAGTGAGGTCTAATATGAAGGGTTTTGACAAGCGGTGGAAAGATATTCCAGATTACATTCTGGGGATAACCAAAGAAATTTGGGAAGATCGCAATGTCCACACGCTGCATGGCTATTACGGAAAAAACATGCCCAAGCGCTCTGGCGATGGCATTGTGGTTGGCGCTAGCAATGTGATTGCTGAAACGCTTAGTGCATTGGCAATGGCGCCGGGCATCCAAATTCTCGGTGAAGACGTCATTTGGTCTGGCAATGAAAATGACGGCTTCTTGTCATCCCATCGCTCATACACTTTTTTTCCGCACACTCAGCCCGGGCCGCTTGGTGAACCAACGGGTAAGATCTTATGGCAGCACTGCATCGCAGATTGTGCCTGCCGGGATAATATTATCTATGATGAGTGGGTTGTGCATGACAACGCAGCTTATGTGCGGCAACTCGGTCTTGATCCTAAGCAATATGCGCGTGATGTTATCGCGCGCGAGGGTGGGCCCGAGAAATGCCGCAAACCGTTTACTTTAGAACAAGATGTACAAGGTGAATATCTAAGCCGCGGTAACGATCACCCGTTGGGTCAGCGCTATGCTGCATTAATGACCAGGATTATGGCGGCTGATATTGCGGTCGTTGAAACGGAGTATGACCGTGCCTGTCACTTGCGATTGCCGGGCGGGGTTAATGCGCATGGTAGACCTCCTGCAGATCAATTCTGGCTGGGTTTGAGAGCTGCTTTTCCATCCGCGAAATTCGAAGTTCACCATCAGATTGGTCGAGAGGATGTTGGTTTTTCACCGCGTGCGGCACTTCGTTGGTCGTTGACAGGCACACATGATGGCTGGGGATCTTTTGGCGCACCAACGGGTGCAAAAGTTCATATTATGGGCATTAGCCATGCGGAATTTGGACCATGGGGTTTACGGCGCGAATATGTGCTATATGACGAAATAGCGATTTGGAAACAAATCGTCTTGCACACAGGGTAAACTTAGGACGAGATAAGGGCGGCACTGGTGAAAAGACCGAAAGTTACATCAGGCGACGTTGCTAAACTTGCTCAGGTTTCACAATCAGCCGTCAGCAGATCCTTCAGCCAAGACGCCAGTGTGTCGGCGGATACCCGTGCTAAGGTTTTGAAGGCTGCGCGTAAATTAGGCTATCGTCCAAACGTTATTGCGCGCGCCATGATTAGTGGGCGCTCACGGCTTATCGCCGTTCTCGTTGCTTATCTCGACAATCAGTTTTATCCGATCGTCATCGAGCAGTTGTCTCGCGCCCTGCAAGAACGGGGCTTTCATGTTCTGTTGTTTATGACTGACACTGGCAACCAGGATTCTGTTGTGCAACAGATGATGGGTTATCAAGTTGAAGGTATTGTCATGGCGTCAGCGGAACTATCTTCAACTTTGGCGCGAGAGTGCGCGCAAACTGGCATCCCAGTCGTGCTTTTCAATCGTTATGCTCCATCATCACCCGCAAGCAGCGTAACTTCCGACAATATCGAAGGTGGAAGATTGCTGGCACATTTTTTAGTTGAAGGTGGGCATAAGCGGATTGCATTTATTGCTGGCAGTGAGGATTCCTCGACCAATCGCGATCGTGAAGCGGGTTTCTATCGGGGGCTAGCAGAAAGCGGACACACAGTTTGGGCGCGTGCGGTTGGTAATTATTCGTTTGAAGGGGCTGCCGAAGCCGCGCGCCAACTCTGCGCCAGCAAAATTAAACCTGACGCCATATTTGTTGCAAACGACCATATGGCTTTTTCGGTCATGGATGTTTTGCGTAATGAATTGAAGTTACGCATCCCGAACGACATTTCAATTGTTGGCTATGACGATGTACCTGAGGCAAGTTGGGGCGGTTATAATCTTACAACCATCAAGCAGCCTTCCAGTCAGATGATTGATGCAACAATTAGCATATTGATGGAACAGATTGAGCGCGAAAGCGTAAGCAGGCGCGCTGCCGTATTGCCAGCTGAACTTATCATTCGCCAATCAGCGCGCTTACCAAAAGAAAAACCATAGCCACCATTTTCTTGCATACGTATTCAAAACGTGTCAAGATTTGATCATAAATTTTTTGGTGCCGAAGTAGGGTGTGGTAAACATGGCAACAGTTGAACTTAAAAATGTATCCAAGCGGTGGGGCAAGCACACGGGCGTGGATAATATTAACCTTAGTATTGCCGACCATGAATTCATGGTGTTCCTTGGACCCTCTGGGTGTGGAAAAACCACAACCATGCGCATGATTGCGGGTCTTGAAGATCCCACTGGTGGTCAGATACTCATTGGCGACCGCGTTGTGAACAAGTTAGAGCCTAAAGATCGTGATATCGCCATGGTGTTTCAGAACTATGGGCTTTATCCAAACCTCTCGGTTTATGAAAATATTCGCTTTCCTCTTCGTGTGCGTAAAATTGATCCGCCAAACCAGCGCAGCAAAGTGATGAAGGCTGCAGCGATGGTTGAACTGGGTGATCTTCTCGAACGGCGACCTCGGGAATTATCGGGGGGTCAGCGCCAACGAGTTGCTTTGGCCCGCGCTATTGTACGGCAGCCCTCTGTGTTTTTAATGGATGAACCACTTTCAAACCTTGATGCAAAATTACGAATTTCAACGCGAGCACAACTCAAGAATTTGCACCACGAGCTGAAGATTACGACGATCTATGTCACACATGACCAAGTTGAAGCGATGACGTTGGCAGACCGTGTTGTGGTGATGAGCAAGGGTGAAATTCAACAATTGGGCACGCCTTCAGAAATCTATGATCGCCCTGCCAACACATTTGTGGCGGGCTTCATTGGCTCGCCCGCAATGAACCTCATACAGGGTGAAATTTCTGGCGGCCAATTTCGCTGCGAGCAAGTTTCAATTGCAGATCTTCCGTCAACAATTTCTGGCCCCGTTACATTGGGCTATCGCGCTGAAGATGCAGAATTGTCATTGGATGGCAAAGGTGAAATCAAGGGCCAGGCTTACAGTGTCGAGCTTTTGGGAGATGTTACTTTGGTAACAATCCGCGCTGGTGGCGGCTTTGCGACGGTGCGTGCGCCGAAGGAGTTTCGAGCCAACATAGGCGATAATATCGTGATCCGCATAAAATCAAAGATTTGTCATCTGTTTGATCACCAAACTGGTCAAAGGATTGAAGCGCCATGATCCGGCATTTAAAGGCAACAAAATCTGTCAAAGAGCGCGCCGATGATGATGCCGGTGTAAAAGCGAAAGTTGAGTCAATTCTGGCAGACATTGCTGCACGTGGCGATGCCGCAGTGCGCGAACTATCGCAGCAATTTGATAATTATGCGCCTGCAACATT
>JANXRO010000399.1 GCA_025356765.1 Hyphomicrobiales bacterium
GAATGCTTCTTCGGCAGAGCCAGGGGGCGGCCCATAATTATTGGCCAAATCAAAATGCGTAATGCCAAGGTCCCACGCCTTTGTACAAAGATCGCGCTTTAACTTGTGCGGGTGGTCAGCCCCGAAATTATGCCATAGGCCAAGCGACAAAGCGGGCAGTAGCAACCCGCTGCGCCCGCATCGCCGATATTGCATTTCGGTCATTTCAACAACGCGCGGGCTTCAGCGGGACCAAAGGGTGCTGGCCGCTTGCAGGTTGATTTCAGCGTTACCACTTTTTTCTTGGTGCCCGCTTCCATCATTGCTGTCATCACTTCAACAACATGGGCAACCATTGAAACATCGCAACGCGCCAGTTTTTTCTTGTTGATGGCATCAGCCATATCAGCAAGGCCTGCGCAACGATAATTGGCCCAGACAACATCCGTTTGTGAGTTGGCATGGCCCCAATTGTTTTTCTGGAAGGGGTGATCCCAAGCCTTCAAAACATTTGGCTTTTGGTCGGCACCTGCAATCATAACATCACCGCCAAAGAAGTTTGGATCTGGCACAAACATGGCACCTGTTTGACCATAAATTTCCATGTTTTGATGTTTATGAGCCCACACATCCCACGACAGCGAAACAGTGACGCAAGCGCCCGTGGCAAATTCAAGCAACGCGTGATAGGTCGTTGGAATCTTCACCTTCAGCTTTTCACCATTGCGTGGATTATTAGGTTGGCTGTTGATTGTGCGCTCTTTGCGGCCTGTACCGAGCAGAGCAGATACACGTTTAACCGGGCCAATTAAATTGATCAAATTGGTGATGTAATAAGGCCCCATGTCTAACACTGGCCCACCGCCTGGATTGAAAAAGAAATCAGGATTTGGATGCCACATTTCCATGCCAGGCCCCATGAAATGGCAGGTGCCAGAAACAACTTTGCCAATTTCGCCTGCATCAATTGTGGCGCGCGCTTGTTGGTGAGAAGAACCCAAGAATGTATCTGGTGCAGAACACACACGCAGTTTCTTCTTGGTTGCATATTTCTGCAACGCCAAAGCATCCTTATAGGAAAGCGTCATTGGTTTTTCAGAATACACATGTTTGCCAGCATCAAGAATTTGCTTGGACACCTTAAAATGCACCGCGGGCACGGTTAGATTCACCACAATGTCGATATCTTTATTTTTCAAAAGATCTTTGACAGTTTGCGCTTTCACGCCAAATTCCTTGGCACGGGCCTCTGCTGCCGCCATATTCACATCGGCCACCGCCCGCACTTCAATATCTTTGAACAGGCTGGACAGTTTCAAATAAGCCCAAGAAATATTTCCGCATCCAATGATGCCAACGCCCATAATTTTTGCCATGATTTCCTCTTAAAATTTCTTACAGAATTTAACTGATTTTTGCGCAAAGCTGTTCACATCTTTCGGATTGTCATGCTCCATTACATAATGCATCACCCGGCAGCCTTGCAGCGCCTTGAAAATTTCCGGCCATTTGACAACGCCCTCGCCCACGTTGCACCAGCCATCTTGATCAAGATTTTTGCCTTTTTCAGCAATGTCTTTCACATGCACAGAAGTGATGCGATCTTTATAGGCTTTGATCCATTTCACTGGGTTTTTCTTGGCGCGTACAATCCACGCCACGTCCATTTCCCAATCAATGGATGGGGCTGCATCAAAAATCCAATCAATCGGCAAAGAGCCATCTTTCAATTCAGCAAATTCAAAATCATGGTTATGCCAACCAAAGCCTAAGCCTTCGCCGCGCACGTGATTGTTCACTTCTGCTAATTTTTTGCCGAATGACTTCCAGAACGCGGAAGAATTTTTGCGTTGGTCTGGCATGATAAACGGGCAATAAAGATCGCGCATGCCCAGCACTTTTGCGATGTTGATCACACGCTTCATATCTTTGGTGAACATATCCAAGGGAAAGAAATGGCCTGAAGACATGTGCAGATTATTTTTATCCAGCAATTCACGGAATTTTTCCGGCTCATCATAGAATGCACCGGGGCTGCCATAAGCGCCACCAAAGCCTTCAACATC
>JANXRO010000400.1 GCA_025356765.1 Hyphomicrobiales bacterium
GGCACGGCGGGTTTGGCTGCTGGTTCAATGGCCATGGCGGCTGGTGAATATGTTTCTGTCAGCTCGCAATCAGATACCGAGGCAGCAGACTTGGCGCGTGAACGCAAGGAACTGGCCGAACAGCCAGACCTTGAACTGAAAGAACTCACCCAATCCTTCGTGGGGCGTGGGGTTTCGCCTGCCACCGCATTGCAAGTTGCCACGGAATTAACAGCCGCCGATGCCTTGGGCGCACATGCCCGCGAAGAACTTGGCATCACCGAAATGACAACGGCCAAACCTTTGGAAGCAGCAATCACATCTGCGTTAACCTTTTCCGTGGGGGCGGCATTTCCTTTGGCTGTGGTGATGCTCGCACCACAGGCTGTTCTTATCCCCGCAATTGCTGCCACCACGTTGATATTCTTATCGGTGCTGGGTGCCTTGGGTGCTTATGTGGGTGGGGCAAATTTGTGGCGCGGAACCTTGCGTGTGGCATTTTGGGGCGCCGTTGCCATGGCCATCACGGCTGGCGTTGGGGCCTATTTCGGAACGGTTGCTTAACGTCGGGTGAATTCATTTCAACGGCTGAGTTGATTGCAGTGTTGCGCGCCTGCCGCTAAGGTTCGCTCAAATAATCAATAGGATTGATGATGAAAACAACGGCGCGTGTGGTGGTTATTGGTGGCGGTGTGGTGGGCTGTTCTGTGCTCTATCATCTCACCAAGGCAGGGTGGAGCGATGTTGTGCTGGTAGAGCGCGATATTCTCACGTCTGGCTCAACATGGCATGCCGCTGGTGGCTTTCACACGCTCAATGGTGATCCGAATGTGGCTAAGCTTCAGGGCTACACCATCGGCCTTTATGACGAGCTTGAAAAAATCTCTGGCCAATCATGTGGTTTGCATCGGTCTGGCGGTTTGATTTTGGCTGAAACGCCAGAACGTTTGGAATGGCTTAAAATGGCCCATGCCCGCGCGCGCTATCTTGGTTTAGAAACCGAAATGCTTTCAATGGCAGAA
The DNA here is from genome assembly GCA_025356765.1 of Hyphomicrobiales bacterium. Taxonomy (GTDB): domain Bacteria; phylum Pseudomonadota; class Alphaproteobacteria; order Rhizobiales; family Aestuariivirgaceae; genus Aestuariivirga. The sequence goes on from JANXRO010000400.1 coordinate 1,002, forward strand.
GCCAAAAAGCTAAACCCACTGCTGGAAGAAAAATATTTCATCGGCGCCATGTTGGATGCGGCTGATGGCAACTTAGATCCTGAAGGTACAACCCACGCCTATGCCAAATCAGCCCGCATTGGTGGCGCTGAAATCTATCAGGGCACACGTGTGACAGAGCTTAACCCGCGCAAGCAGGGCGGCTGGGATGTGATCACCGACAAGGGCAATATTATTGCCGAACATGTGGTGAATGCCGCTGGCTTGTGGGCGCGCGAAGTGGGCCGCATGGTTGGCATTGAACTTCCGGTTCTGGCCATGGCGCATCAATATCTTGTCACCGATGACATGCCCGAGGTGATTGAATTTAATAAATCTCATGGCCACGAGCTTCCGCACATCATCGATTTCAAATCTGAAATTTATATGCGCCAAGAACGTTCGGGTCTTGTGCTGGGCACCTATGAAAAAGACTGTTTGCCATGGTCGCCCAAAACCACGCCGTGGGAATTTGGCCGTGAATTGTTCCAACCGGATTTAGATCGGATCGCCCATAATCTGGAACTTGGCTATAAACATTTTCCGGCGCTGGCCAAAGCTGGCATTAAGAAAGTGATCAACGGGCCATTTACATTCACGCCAGATGGCAACCCCTTGATCGGGCCTGTGCAAGGTGTTGCGCCTAATTATTGGCTGGCGTGTGGCGTTCTTGCCGGCTTCAGCCAGGGCGGCGGCGTGGGCCTTGCCCTTTCACAATGGATGGTGAATGGCGACCCGGGTTTTGATGTGTGGGCGATGGACAATGCCCGTTTTGGTGAATGGGCCACGCGCTCTTACACCAATGAAAAAGTGCGCGAAACTTATGGCCGCCGCTTTTCCATCCAATTTCCGAATGAAGAATTGCCAGCCGCCCGCCCCCAACAAACCACGGCCTTGTATGATGTGATGATTGCCCAAGGTGCCGTGATGGGCAACAGCTGGGGCCTTGAAGTGCCCTTATGGTTTGCGCCCAAGGGCTTTGAACCCAAAGATATTATTTCATTCCATCGCAGCAATGATTTTGAACATGTGAAGGCCGAAGTGATGGGCACGCGCAACGGCGTGGGCGTTACGGAAATTGCAAACTTTGCAAAATATCGTTTCAGCGGAACAGGCGCTGAAAGTTTCTTGTCACGCATGATGACGAATAAAATGCCAAAATCTGGCCGCATCGTTTTAACGCCCATGTTGAACCAGGCTGGCAAATTGATTGGCGATTTTACCATCGCCAAAGCCAAGGACGATTTGTTTTACATGTGGGGATCATCGCAGGCGCAGAAATATCACATGCGCTGGTTTGAACAGCACATGCCAAAGGACGGCAGCGTGGTGATTGATCGTTTGGATATGGGCCTCGTTGGGCTTTCCATCGCCGGGCCAAAATCACGCGCTGTGTTGCAAGCCTTAACTGATGAGGATGTGGCCAATGCCAACTTCAAATTCATGGATCATCGCCGCTTTGATGTTGCCAATTGTTCAGCGCTGGTCAACCGCGTGACCTATACGGGTGATCTGGGCTATGAAATTTGGGTGGAGCCTGCGTATCAACGCCGCCTTTATGATGCGATTATGAAAGCCGGCAAGGCCCATGGCATTGTGAATTTTGGCATGCGGGCTTTGCTCACCATGCGGTTAGAAAAAAACTTCCCCACTTGGTATCGCGAGTTGCGCCCCGTCTATGGTGCCTTCGAAGCGGGCATGGACAGGTTTGTTGATTTGACGAAGAATGACTTCATCGGCTTAGAGGCCGCCCGTGCGGAGAAAGCATCTGGCGGAAAATTACGCCGCGTTTCCATGGTGGTTGAAGCTGGTGATTGCGATGTGCTGGGCGATGAACCCATTTTCCACAAGGGCAAGGTTGTAGGCTGGGTCACATCAGGCGGGTTTGCCCATTATCTTGGCAAGTCTATGGCCCAAGGCTATGTGCCCAAAGAACTTGTGGGCGATGATGAATTTGAAATCGAAATCATCGGCGAAATGAAAAAAGCCAAAATCAATCACGAGCCGTTGTTTGACCCGAAGGGTGAGAGAATGCGGGGTTAGACTGTTCCCTTCCCCAATTGACGGGAAGCGCAAACGTAAACTTAAGCACTGCGCCCATAAAAGCCAATCTGGTCTTCTTTGGTAAACACCACGCCCGGCTTGTCAAAATAGCTGAACACCGCGATCAACCGCTCACGGCTTCCGCGCACGGTTGAAACTTTATGGGCATTGTTTTTGCCGCGAAAAATGTTCAGGGATCCCGCACTTCGTTTTAAGGTTTACGTCGAAAACTTCTCCGCGCTACAGTTTGGCAACGCCATCATGATTCAGATCATTCTTCAAGATCAAGAATGTCATGCAACAATCAGTCCCCCCGCCGCATCAACCAGCCAATCCCAAATGGAAAGTGCAAATGTGCGCATCACATAAAGATGAAATTTGTCTTCGACCAAGCAATGCACAAGAACAGGCACATGGTGCATGCCCGTCATCACTAAATCAGCCGGTTTCATTGCGCCAAAATCGATTGCGGCACAGGCTTGCAAAAGCATTGGAGCCTGTTTGCCTTCAACCAAAATGCGGGTGCGGCTGGAAGACAGAGGCGTTAAAAAACAGTTCTTGGCCGCGGGAACCTCACCCAAAACCCAAAACTGCGATGGGCCAATGCGCAGAACATTGTTTTTTGCCACGCCAAATTCCGGCAATTTTCCAAATATTTTTTTAAGTGTCTTTTCATCACCGGCAATTTGCGTCAGCGTAAAATCAGGCGCTTCACTTAACGCCAAACCGGCCATTTCAAACTTGGCTTTGCCTTCAAGGGCTGAACGGGGCTTAAGCATGAAGTCTGGTTCCCGTGCTGTCGATGAAATGCGGCGAAACAATGCGCAATTTCACCTGTTCGTTTTTCAATGGAAACGCACCCACAATTTCTTCGCCAACGTGTTTGAGGCCGCCCTGAAAAAGCCCCAGCGCGATGAAGTTGCGCAGTTCGGTGCTCCATGTCACTGAGGTAATATAGCCGCGCCCGTGGCCTTTGATTTCATCATTGGCGCTGAACAAAATTGTGCCGCCGCGCAATTTTTTGTCAGGCTCCATCAGCTCTATGCCCACCAAAGACCAGCGGTCAGCCGCCATCATTTCTGGGCGTTGGCGCAGTTGATCCCCAATAAAAGGTTTGGTGGTGGATGCCATTTTGCCAAGGCCCAAATCATCCAGAGAATTGCGATGGTCAAGCTCAAGCCCCGCAACATGGCCCTTTTCAATGCGTAAGGAAGCCAGCGCTTCCAAGCCATAAGGTTTGATGCCCAAAGCTTGTGCGGCCTGCAACACATGCTCCCAAAGTGAAGTTACATAATTTGCAGGCGCATGAATTTCGTAAGCCAACTCGCCAGAGAACGATAAACGCAGCAGGCGCACAACAACGCCATCAACATTGATGTCTTTAACGCCCATATAAGGCAGCGTTTCGTTGCTTACATCTTCATTGGGAAATGCCAAGGCCAAAGCTTCACGCGCCTTGGGGCCGGAAAGGGCCATGCCGCCCCATTCATCGGTCAGCGATGCAACATGAACATTCAGCTCAGGCCAATGGCATTGCAGCAAATATTCAAGCCAACTCATCACCTCGCCTGCTTGGGCGGTTGTGGTTGTCATATAAAATTGCGTGTCTGAAATGCGGCTGGTGGTGCCATCATCCAATACCAAACCATCATCGTTCAACATC
>JANXRO010000085.1 GCA_025356765.1 Hyphomicrobiales bacterium
CTCTTGCTATTTGATTGAAACCGAACAGGCCAAATTGTTGGTGGATTGTGGCATGTTCCAAGGTTCAAAAACCATGGATCAATTGAACCATAGGCCGTTTCCGTTTGAACCGGAAAGCCTTGATGCCATGTTGCTGACGCATGCGCATATTGATCATACGGGCGTTATTCCAAAGCTGACGAAGCATGGTTTCAAGGGTAAAATTCATTGCACCAGCGGCACTGTGGATTTGTGTTCACTGATGCTGCCTGATTCAGGCTTTATTCAAGATATGGAAGTCAAACAACTCAACCGCCGCAATGAACGCAAAGGCATTCCTGCAGTAGAACCGATCTATACCGTTGAAGATGCTATGGCCAGTCTCGACCATTTTTCAACGGTTGAATTTGAAACCTGGTTCAGTCCTGCCAAAGGCATTCGTGCGCGCTATTGGAATGCTGGTCATTTGTTGGGATCAGCATCCATTGAAATTGAAATTGAACAGCAGGGCCAAAAGCCAACGCGGCTTTTGTTTTCAGGCGATATTGGGCCCGACAATAAAATGTTGGAACGTGATCCCGTAAGCCCCACGACGTGGGATTATGTGATTTGTGAATCAACCTATGGCGGCACCGATCGGTTTGAACGAACACCAGAAAAACGCCGCGAACTTTTGGCGACAGAACTCAATGCCGCTGCACAGCGTGGCGGTGCCTTGCTTATTCCATCTTTTGCTGTTGAACGCACACAAGAGGTTTTGACCGATATCATCTATCTGATGGACAACAAGCTTGCCCCCTCTGCCACGATTTTTATCGACTCGCCTTTGGCCAACAAAGCCTCGGCGGTGTTTCGCAAACATGCTGGTGAATTGCAAAATGGTGATGCCTTGATGCATGCCTTTACTTCAACTTTAGTGCACGCCACTGAAACTGTGGACGACAGTAAAGCCATCAATTTATTCAAAGGATTTTATATTGTAATTGCTGCATCTGGCATGTGTGAGGCTGGCCGCATTCGCCACCATTTGCGCAACCATCTTTTTCAAGCATCCACCACAGTTATGTTGGTTGGGTTTCAAGCCGCAGGATCTTTAGGTGCGCAATTGCAAGCTGGCCAAAAAATGGTGCGCATTATGGGTGAAGATATTCAAGTGGCGGCGGCCATTCGTACGGTTGGTGACTATTCAGGCCATGCCGATGGGCCAGAGCTTGAACAGTGGATTGAAAAGCGCCTGCCCATTTTGAAAACACTGTTTTTAACCCATGGTGAAAGTGATCGGCAATTGGCCATGGTTGCTGATATTCAAGACAAACTGGTTCCAGCAGATCGCATCATCAGGCCAGCACTTGATGAGGCCTATGATCTTTCTGGCCAAACGGCGGTGTTGCTGCCCAACCTGAGTGTGCCGCGTGTTGATCATGCGGTTGTGGCAAAACCAGATTGGAACAATGAAACGCAAACGGTTTTGAATGATTTGCATGACACTTTAAAAAGCGCCGCCACGGATAAAGACAGATCGGTTATCTTGCGCCGTGTGAAGCGCGCTCTTCAAGGCGATGAAGCGCCAAGCCTTCCAGCAGATCGATCACGCCGCAGGCCTTATCGCGCGCGCGGACCTGATGAAGGTTAACTCTCGTGGATAAAAGTTGAAACTAAGCCTGGCAATTCGCCCATGGTTTCAAACACGGCTTCAGCGCCAATGTCTTTTAATTTTTCGGCATGGGCTGCATGGTCTTCATGGGTGCCGGTGAAACCCAATGTCCAACAGCCGGCATCAACGGCCGCGGTGACACCAGTGATCGAATCTTCAACTACCAAACAATCTTCTGGGCGCACCTTGGCGTTTTTTGCAGCAAACAAAAACACATCAGGATCAGGCTTGCCGCGCGGCACATCTTCATAGGTTACGATTTGATCTTTAAAGTGATGCAGAAGACCCGTGATTTGCAGCGCAAGCTTCACGCGTTCTTTAGGGCCGTTTGACGCAATGCTCATCGAAAGGCCCATGCCTTTAATGCTGTCCAAGGCATCACGCACGCCGCGCACCACTTTTAATTCGCGGTGATAAAGATCATTGATGATGCGATTTTTTTCCAACGTCAATTCAGGTGGAAATTCAACGCCGCGTTCTTTGCTTAAACGTTGCAGCATGTCATCAAAGGTTGTGCCAACAAAGCGTTTTGTAAGGTCTTGAAGTGAAATAACAATGCCATACTTGGCCAAAATTTCAGCATCAGCCCGCATCGACAGAGGTTCACTGTCGACCAACACGCCGTCACAATCGAATATGATATGGGTTATGCTCACGCCCCCAAATGCCCGAATTCTTTGATCACTTCAACATAGACTTCACGTTTAAATGGAATAATTAAATCCAGCATTTCATCCATCTTGGCCCAGCGCCATTGATCAAATTCTTGCTTATGGCCTTGCACTTTGAGTGAAATGTCAGCGTCTTTGCCATCAAAACGCAAGGCAAACCAAATTTGCTTTTGGCCGCGATATTTGCCGTTCCACGATTTTCCAATCAAATGTTCGGGCAGATCATAGTGATACCAGTCTTTCGACCGTGCCACCACGGTTGCGGCTTTAATTCCGGTTTCTTCATAAAGCTCACGCAAGGCGGCGGCTTCAATGTCTTCGCCCTCGTCAATTCCGCCTTGGGGCATTTGCCACCATTTGCCGATGCCATCGTCGTTTTGCTTTTCAAAGCGTCGGCCAATCCACACAAGACCTTCAGGGTTAAACAGCATGACGCCCACACAGGGGCGATAGGCGGTGATGGCGCTGTGGTTCATTAGCCGAGCCTGCCTTTAAAGGCTGCTGACGCCGGAACGATAATAACGCCACGGGTCCCTGCATCTTTAATCCAATCGCGCACGGCATCGATTGTTACATCAAGGCCTGAGCCTGTGCCAATGGCAACGCCGCCATGTTGGGCCTGTTCTTCCAATGCGTTTAATGCGGCGGTGATGGATGCTGCATCGGGGTTCACGTCAATCACGCCTTGGCCATGACGCACGGGCAGATTTAACGTGCCTGCCACTTGGTCTGTGGCGGATAGGGGCAGCGACCCATCTTCAAAAAAGCTAAGGCCACGCCGTTTTAATTCAATCAGCAATGATTTGATGGCAGGGGGGGCTGATAGAAATCGCCCGCCCATATAATTGATTACGCCGGAATAGCCTTGAAAACGGCTCATGTGCCAATGCAGTGCTTCTTCATTGGTGGCTTGATCTGCATCAGCCAACAAGGTTTTAGGGCCGGGATTTGTGGCGGGAAAGCCCACGGGTTCCAATGGCAATTGCAATAAAATTTCATGGCCGTTTTGGCGGGCATTATCCACTTGCGCCTGAAGCGCATTGCCATAGGGTGCAAAGGCAAACGTTACTTCGCCCGGCAAATCACTGATGGCGCGCCTCGTTAGTTTTTCATTCAAACCCATGCCGCCCAGAATGATCACAACTTTTGGGGCATCAGAATGGATGGAATTCATGGCCACGGGTTTTGCATAAATATCAGAAGGCTTTTTTCCGCCAACCGCAATATGGGGCAACGGGCCTGCGGGTGAATCTTCGGTAATGGCCGCAACTGGCGCTTTGATCAAAGACTGGCGTGAATCGCTGATGATGGTGACGTAATTATCAAGCTTTGTTACTTTTTGCGGCTTCGGTTGAGGCGCAGTATCAGTTGCTGCGGTTTCAATATCTGCCTGATCAGGCGATGGCGCTTCCATCGTGGGTTCAACCTTGGCCGTTTGAATTTTCTCAATGGGTGGAATTTGCAACGATACAACGGGTTCGCCCGCAAACGGCATTGGCTGCCTTAAAAGCCAGCCGCCGCCACAGGCAAAGCCCAGCAGAACAATAGCATAGCCTGTGACAATGGCCGATGGCCTTGCCTGCCAAAGCCTTGTGGCCAGACTGCGCTTTTGCAGCGGCTGTTTTAATTCATCTCGTGCCATGGTTCTCAATTCGAATCGAGGTTCACTCTGGGGCTTTAAGCGTTAATTCTCCATTAACCATGGCGTTTTTTAGATGCGCGTTTTATGCTGCAAAAAAATGGGAGAATGAGATGAGCGGAAGACTAAAAGGCAAAACGGCGGTTGTGACATCAGCAGGCCAAGGCATTGGCCGCGCAAGCGCCTTGGCCATGGCAAATGAGGGTGCTACCGTTTGGGCCAGCGATATTCGAGAAGATCTTTTAGCCACGCTGAAAACTGAACACAGCAACATCAAAACCCTGGTTCTGGACGTTTTAAAGCCGGAGGCCATTTTGGCCGCAGCGGCACAAACCGGAACACCTGATATTCTATTCAACTGCTCTGGCTTTGTGCATCATGGAACCATTCTGGAAGTGGATGAAGCGGCGTGGGATTTTTCATTCAACCTGAACACGCGGGCGCACTTTCGCATGATGAAAGCCTATCTGCCCGGTATGTTGGAAAAAGCCCATGGCAGCATTATCAACATGGCGTCGGTTGCCTCTTCCATCAAGGGTGCGCCCAATCGGTTTGTGTATGGCGCAACCAAAGCTGCCGTCATTGGTATGACCAAAGCCGTTGCGGCTGATTATGTAACCAAAGGCATAAGGGTCAACGCCATTTGCCCCGGCACTGTAGAGACCCCTTCGCTTTATGACCGGATGCGGGCGCAGGGTGATTTTGAAAAAGCCAAGGCTGCCTTTATTTCGCGCCAACCGATGGGACGTTTGGCGCAAGCTGATGAAATTGCTTCTCTGGTGGTTTATCTGGCCAGCAACGAAAGTGCGTTCATCACCGGGCAGGCCTTTATCATTGATGGGGGCTGGTCTCTCTAATTTGTAACGTCCAAAATTGTAACGACGGAATGGCTGTGAACACTCGTCTTGTTAACATGCAGGCCAACTGTGGCCTTCTTTATTCGTTAACATGGAGTTTTCAATGTTTAAACGCATTCTTCTGGGCGCTACAGCTTTGGCTGTTCTCGCCGGTGTTGCCTTGGCTGATACAACTGCAACCAACACCCAAACACCGCCAGCCCCTGACCAAGGGCAGATGCAGCCAGACCAACAGGCTTCTCAAGATGGCCCGCCACCAGATGATTCAGGCTGGGGCAATTGGTGGCGTCATGGCAATCGCCATGGTGGACATGGCGACCATGGTGGTCGCGGCATGCGCGGTCCTGGCATGGGTGGTCCTGGCATGGATGGCCCGCCACCCATGATGGCGGGTTCTGGCTTCAAACTGCACTTGGGCAAAGATATTGACGTTGGCATTATGTGCGGCGCAACGCCTTTCAAAGATTGCATCGCTGCAGCCCAGCCATTGATTGACGCTGCAAAAGCCACGGCAGCAAACCAAGCCCCGACAAAGACACCTTAATCGCCTTTGTCTTTTTCCGGCAACGCCCTTGCACCCTTCAGCGGAGCTTGGGCGTTGTCTTTCATGTTTGCAACGTGACATCGCAACCGAAGAGTGTTTTAGTAACGCACTTTTTAAGAGTGCGCGATGACAGATTTCGATATTCTTTCCAGGTTGTTTTTGGCTTTGGCTTTAGGCGGCGCCATTGGCTTTGAGCGGCGCTGGCGCGGCCATGAAGCAGGCCCCCACACCAATGCCCTGGTGGCCATGGGTTCAGCATTTTTTATCATCGTTGGTGTGCAACTTGGCGGCGATGCATCAGCGCGGGTTTTAGCACAGGTGGCCACGGGTATTGGCTTTTTGGCGGGTGGTGTAATTTTGCGTGACGGTTTTCGCGTGCGCGGGCTTAATACGGCGGCCACCATTTGGTGCGTTGCGGCCCTTGGCTGTTTTATTGGCTTTGGGCACCTAACCTTGGCTGGTGAGGTGACTGTTCTTTTTATTTTGGCCAACAGCCTGTTTCATTTTCTTGAACATAATTTTAAACGCATGAATAATATTGATGAGGACGACACCAAATGACTGTGCAAAGTGTTCTGGTCAAATCCTTACGGCCAACACAGATTGCAGTGGGGTATAAGCTTGTCAAAGCCAAGCGCAAAGGTTTGCAGGCCCGCGAAAAAAAGCCCCAAGAGCTGGTTGATTTTATTTTGGCAAATCCCATCCGCGCCGTGGTTGGGCCGGCAAACCAGATTTATGTGGTTGATCATCATCACTTGGCCCATGCGCTTATGGATGAAGGTTTTAAAACGGCGCCCGTGATTATCTTGGATGATTTCAGCAAGCTTGCTTTGCCGGAATTTTGGAAGGCGATGGAAGGCAAGGCCTGGCTTCACCCCTTTGATGGCAAAGGCCAGGAAAAGCCGGTTACAGCGATCCCCAGCAAAGTGACGAAAATGGAAGATGACCCCTATCGCAGTTTGGCTGGATTTGTCCGGCTTGAAGGTGGGTTTGAAAAAACTCAAACACCTTTTGCTGAATTTGTGTGGGCTGATTTTTATCGTAAGAAAATTTCTCTGAAGGAACTCAAAAAAGATTTTGATGAAGCTGTAAAGCGCGCCAAAAAAATGGCTTCAAATAAAGATGCGTCAGGCTTGCCCGGCTATATTCATAAGGCTGAAGCTGCGGTGAAATCTGCTGAGGGTGGTGCTTAACGCGCCAGGACTAACGTCAAACAGGCTTTCTGATTTTATAAATGCCCACGTCAATAATCCCTTCGGCAAAGCCTGCTTCGCAATAGCATAAATACAGTGTCCATAATTTTTTGAAGCGCTCATCAAAACCCAGGGGTTTGATTTTCGGCCAGGCTGCTTCAAAGCGCAGACGCCATTGTTTTAAAGTTTCGGCATAGCTGAGGCCAAAGCATTCCATCTTTTCTAAAAGCAACCCAGCTTTTTGCGATTGCTCGCGCATAATGTCTTTGGTCAGCAACATGCCACCCGGAAAGACATAGCGCTGAATGAAATCAACACCTGAACGATAAGCATCAAAGTTGTCTTCACGAATGGTGATGCCTTGAACAGCGGCAGCACCACCGGGTTTTAAACGTTGATACAATGTTTTAAAATATTCAGGCCAGTGCGGCTCGCCCACAGCTTCTATCATTTCAATGGATGCAATGGCATCAAAGGTGCCTTTTGTGTCGCGATAATCTTCAAACACCAATTCGGCCTTGTTGCCCAAGCCCTGGTTTTGAAGCCTATCTTTCGCAAAGGCCAATTGTTCCTTTGAAAGGGTTATGCCGCGCAATGTGGCACCAGCTTTGGTGGCCATTTCGGCAAAGCCCCCCCAGCCACAGCCAATTTCAAGCACGCTGGAGCCGCTTTTAATTTCCGCCATATCCATCACGCGCTGATATTTTAACGTTTGGGCGGCCTCTAAGCTGTTGGTGCGTTCATCGAACACGGCAGAAGAATAGCTCATCGTATCATCAAGCCAGAGCTTATAAAACGAATTGCCCAAATCATAATGTGATGAGATATTTTCCTTCGAGCCAACGCGATTGTTGTCGCGCTTTTTGTGCCACAGTGTGTCGATAAAACTGGGAAGAAAGAATGTCGCGGCCTTATCGAGCCCAGCACGATTTTGCAGATAGAACCTAAAAAACGCTGTGGGGTTTTGGCTTTCAACATCGCCTGCCAGATAACGCTCAAAAAAGCCAAGCTGGGCGCGCCTAATGCCAGCCCAAATCACTTTGAAGTTTTTTAATGTTAGGTCTGCTGTTTCGCCCGGGGTTGCGCCGCCAATCGTTAGTGTGCGACCTGAAGGCAGGGTAAGATCAAGTTTGCCCTTGAAGCTTGTCGGCAACATCTTAGAGGCCGCTTTAACAATAATACGCTCTAAAAGTCTGATACGCATGATCTCATCTCCAGACACTTACCGAGTTATTTCAAGATTTTGTGACGAATTTGAAATTTTTTCAAGAGCCATCACTTCTTGGCAAAAAACCCAAATACAAATTGACGGCAATACATTCTCATGTCAGCATATACGTAATTCTGGTACAAACCAGATCAAGACATCGGGGACGGACGTAAAAACAGAGCGGCACAGAGTTCGCCGCATGACATTGGACTGCCAAGCCCAGCACCAACATTTAAATTCATCAAGTCTATCGAGGAGAAAACTCTATGTCAGAATTTGAACACAAACTCGCAATGGCCAGAACGGCCGTGGGCCAAGGCAAACTTTCACGCCGCGACTTTATGCAATTCACCATGGCCGCTGGCTTTACGCTTGCTGCCTCAGCCACAATGTTTGCATCAGCAGCACGCGCTGCTCCCAAAAAAGGCGGCGCTTTTAAGTTTGGTTGTGGCCACGGCCAAACCACCGATTCGCTTGACCCGGCAACTTGGTCAAACGGCTTTACCTTCCATTTCGGCAAATCGCTTTTCGCAGCACCACTCACTCAGGTGGATTCGAAGAATACCGCCGTGCCGCATGTGGCTGAAAGTTTCGAGCCATCAAACGGTGCCCAGAAGTGGATGTTCAAAATCCGCAATGGCATCACGTTCCATGACGGCCGCACACTGACAGCCGATGACGTTGTAAACACCATCAACTATCATATTGGCGCTGACTCAAAGTCTCCGGCCAAATCTGTTCTTTCTTCTGTCACGAGTGTCAAGACAGACGGCAAAGACCAAGTTGTGTTTGAGTTGAAAGGCGGCAATGCTGATTTCCCTTTCCTGCTCACCGACTATCATTTGGGTATCTATCCATCCAAGGATGGTAAGATCGATTGGGCAAAGGGTATCGGCGCTGGACCTTATGCCATCACGAACTTTGAACCAGGCGTAAAAATCCAAGCTGAGCGCAACAAGAACTATTTCAAAGACACTTATTTCGACAGCGTGGAAATGTTGTCGATTGTTGACGTTGCCGCCCGCACCAACGCTTTCCTTGCTGGTGAAGTGCATTATATCAACCGTGCTGACCTTAAAACTATCGACATGCTGAAGAAGGCGCCAGATACGGAGCTTTACAACGTATCAGGCTTTGCGCATTACACAGCGCCAATGCATGTAGACGCGGCACCTTTCGACAAGCTTGAAGTGCGCCAGGCCTTGAAATATGCTATCAACCGCCAAGAATTGGTCGACAAGATTTTGTTCGGCTATGGCACACCTGGCAATGATGACCCAATTTCAGCCGCGATGAAATATGCCATCAATCCCGCACCAGCCTATACCTACGATCCGGATAAGGCCAAGAGCTTGCTCAAGAAAGCCGGTCTCGATGGTTTGAAGGTTGATCTCTCGGCCTCAGATGCAGCCTTTGCTGGCGGTGTTGATGCTGCTTTGCTGATGGCCGAACAAGCCAAAAAAGCGGGCATTGAAATCAACGTGGTACGCGAACCAAACGACAGCTATTGGGATAACGTTTGGCTTAAAAAGCCTTGGTGCCTGTGCTATTGGGGCGGCCGCCCTGTGGCCGACATGTTCCTCTCAGTTTCGCTTGCTGCTGATGCTGCCTGGAATGACACGCATTGGAAAAATCCACGCTTCAACGAGCTGTTGCTTGCTGCACGTGCTGAAACTGATGAAAAGAAACGTGCGGCTCAATATGCCGAAGCCCAACAGCTGGTGCATGACGATGGTGGCCAAATTGTTCTTATGTACAACAACTTCGTTGGTGCCATGTCGAATAAGATTGGCCACGATGCCTTCAACTCAGACTTCGATGATGACGGCGGCTATTGCTGGGAACGCTGGTGGATGGCGTAAGCCCCACCCTACAAAAATAATGAACCCCGCTGGCAACAGCGGGGTTTTTCTTTTGTTGAATTTGATCTAAAATAATATCATGTATCGCGCCATCACCCGCAATATCGAAATTACAGTTCGGCCGCAGTTTTTGGAAAACCAATCGCTGCCAGAGCAGCAAAAATTTGTGTGGGCATACACAATCACCGTGGCCAATTTAGGAAATGAGATTGTGCAACTTTTAACGCGCCATTGGGTGATCACCGATGCCAATGGCATGAGCCAAGATGTGCGGGGCCCTGGCGTTGTGGGCGAAACACCAACGTTAAAACCGAGCGACAGTTTTCAATATTCATCAGGATGCCCATTGTCCACACCATCGGGCATGATGTCTGGCAGCTATGGCATGGTGACAAGCACGGGCCAGCATTTTGATGTGGAAATTCCGGCCTTCTCGCTGGATAGTCGCCACGATAAACATAGCGTGAATTGATGCAAAATTATTCTTCGACCGACATGTTGGCCAAGCTTGTTGGCTTTGACACCACCACGCGTGAAAGCAACATTCCGCTGATTGAGTTTGTGGAAAGTTATCTCGATTTTCACGGCGTGAAACATATTCGCGTGGATTATGAAAAAGATCGCAAGACCAATCTTTACGCAACGATCGGCCCTGATGTTGAAGGGGGCATTGTGCTTTCAGGCCACACCGATGTTGTGCCCGTTGATGGACAAAAGTGGGCAAGTGATCCTTTCACGTTGACAGAACGAGGCGGCAAACTTTTTGGCCGCGGCACCTGCGACATGAAAGGTTTCATCGCCGTTGCCTTGGCGCTTGTGCCAACATTCAAAACCATGGCGTTGAAAACCCCCATTCATTTTGCATTTTCCTGTGATGAAGAAGTTGGTTGCAAAGGGGTTCGCCCGCTTGTGGCCCATATGCGCGACCACTTGAAACGCCCACGCGCTGTGTTTGTTGGTGAACCTACAAACATGAAAGTTGTAAACGGCCATAAAAGTGCGGTTACATTTTCAACAGAAGTGCGCGGCCATGAGGCCCATTCCAGCTTAACCCACCAAGGTGTAAATGCAATTATGGTGGCAGCTGATGTGATTTCTGAAATAAGCGCGCTTCGCCAAGAATTCATCGCGGTGGGTGATCCATCAGGCCGATTTGACCCACCCTATTCCACCATTCATGTGGGCGTTATTTCTGGCGGAACAGCCAAGAACATCATTCCGCGCAACTGTGATTTTCAATGGGAAACCCGGCTTTTGCCCAATGCTGATTTTGAATTTGTGCCCAAACGCATGAAGGCCTTGGCCGAAAAATTAGAACCGGCCATGAAAGCTGTGGCGCCTGATGTTGGCATTACAACCACAAAAACCAATGAAGTGCCTGGCCTTCGACCAGAAGACCAATCAGTGGCGGAACATATGGCACTTCATGCGGCTCAGGCCAATTCGACTCATGCGGTTTCATATTGCACCGAGGCAGGGTTGTTCCAGTCCATTGGCATTCCATCAATTATTTGTGGGCCAGGCAACATTGAACAGGCCCATAAGCCTGATGAATATGTTGAAGTTGCCGAACTTCAGGCATGTGAGGCCTATATGTTGCGGCTGGCAAAAGCTTGTTTGTAACTTAGGCTAATGGTGCCTGCATCCGGGCCGCATCTCTGCGGCGTTTCACTTCAAACGCCACGGCACCCAGCAATGTTATACCAATCAAAATAACGGCCAGCGCATTGATTGTTGGCGTAATGCCTGAACGGCCCTTTGAGCCGAAATAAACCGTCAATGTGGTTTGCGCGCCGCGGGTGAATTGCGTGGTGTTGAAGTTTTCAACCGATTGAAAGAATGCCAAAACCGCACTGGTGAAAATTGCCGGATAAAGATGGGGCAACAAAATACGGCGCAACATTTGGCCATGGCTTGCGCCCAAGTCCAACGCCGCTTCTTCCAACGCGCCATCAAAGCTTTGCAGCCGCGCCAACACCATCAACATCACATAAGACGCGATGAAACTGGTTTGGCCCAAAATGGAAAGGTGAAGGCCAGCGGGCACATGAAACTTGAACCAAAACAGCAAGGTTGAAATGCCGATCACCGCACCCGGTGTTAGAACGGGCGCAATCATCACCGCATAAAGAATTGTGCGACTGCGGCCAGCCAAGCTGTTCAATAAAACTGCTGCAGCAGTGCCAATCGGCACGGCCAGCAATACAACAGCTGCGGCCACCCACAGGGTGTTGACGATGGCACCCATCATTTCACTGTCTTGAAATAAATCCACAAACCAATGCAGGGTGAAACCCTTCCACGGCAAAATGGAAGGAAATTTGCTGTCGTTAAACGCAGCACCACCCATTACGGCCAAGGGAACCAGAAGATAGGCAATAAACAAAATGCCATAGATGTTCAGAAAAATTTTGCTCAGGCGGTTTGATGTCATTTCGCAATATCCGCTAAACCAACTTTAAACAGGCGCATTGTTAAACTTACAAATATTGTGCAGACGAAAAGCAGAATGAAGGCATAAGCAGCGCCGCCGTTCCAATCATTTTCATCAAACATGCGCGAATAAATAACCTCGGTGAACCAGCGCGACGATGGCGAACTGAGCAGCGTGGGCACCAGCAATGAGCCAACGGCCAACATGAACACGGTGACGCAACCTGATGCAATGCCCGGCTTGCAATGAGGCACAACCACACGCCAATGGGTTTGCCAGCTTTTGGCGCCAAGGTCTTGGGCGGCTTCCAGCTGATTGGTATCTAATGATGTCATTGAATTATAAATCGGGAACAACATGAACAGAATATAAACATAAACCAGTGTGACGATCACGCCGCTGAAACCACCAAGGCCCCATGTCCAATGTATGGGGTCTGTGATGATACCTAGGTTTTGCAGCACAATGGTGAGCGGGCCTTTGAATGCCAGAAGAATAAACCACGCAAAGGCGCGCAAAAGCTCACTTACCCACATGGGCACAACCAGCAAAAGCAAAAAGGTTGAAAGGCGTTTAGGGTCAATCACCTTGGCCATATAATAGGCCAGTGGATAGCACAGCACCAAGGATGTGAGTGTTGTCAGTACACTGAACAATATTGTGAGGACGAAAACCCACATGTGAATGGCAACTGAAATGGGGAAGGTGAAACCAAATAAACCAATATTGAATTCTGCTGGGTTTTGGAAAATTGTTATATAATTTGAAAGTGAATAAACATCCTTTGGCCCGCCCACGTCGGCTGCGGGGAGATAGGGCCTGAACGAACTTTCGAACAAATCGAAATATGGCAATATCACCAGCACAATCAGCCAGAACGTGGTGAGTGCGATGATGATGCCCGTGAGGCCTGTTCCATAGCGGCGGATCAGTGCGGCCATGGCTTATTCCTTTTCTGCATAGGCGGTGGCGTCGCTGTCGAGCAAAACCAAAGCCTTTTCGGCATCAAAGGTTACGTTGGTGGCAGAGCCAACGGCGGGCGGTGGATTTGTCGGATCATTGCGCAATTCGGCGGTTAAGCGGCGGCCGGTTTTATCGCGCATGTGAATAGAAGCGAAATTGCCTTCGAATGAGACATCTTCCACATGGGCCGCAATGGCATTGGTTCCAGCCTTAGGCTTGGCCGTGAACGTCACATGTTCCGGCCTGACATAAAGCCTGGTTTTTGATTGTGCTGTGACCCCTTGGCCCAAGGTGACGGCAAACTCGCCCACATCAGTTTTGTATTTTTTGGAGGATGTAAGCTGGCCCACAAATTTATTATTTTCGCCCACGAAGCTTGCAACAAAGCCATTGGCTGGCGTGTTGTAAATATTCTGGGGAACGTCAATCTGTTGAATTTCACCGCGGCTCATCACGGCCACGCGGTCTGACATGGCCAAGGCTTCGCCTTGATCGTGGGTGATATATATAAAGGTGACGTTGGTGCGTTTTTGAATGGCACGCAATTCAGCGCGCATATGCTGGCGCAGTTTCAAATCAAGCGCCGACAAAGGCTCATCCAGCAGCATCACTTTGGGTTCAACCGCCAAGGCACGGGCAATGGCCACGCGTTGGCGCTGGCCGCCCGAAAGCTGCGAGGCAAACCGATCAGCTACACCGGGAAGCTCAACCAGCTCTAATAATTCTTCAGCGCGTTTGCGCCGTGTGGGCTTATCAACGCCGCGCATTTCGAGGCCGAAGGCAATATTTTCCCACACTGTCATCAAGGGGAAAAGTGCCAAATTTTGGAAAATCATTGCAGTGGGGCGTTTGTTGGGGCCAATGCCTTTCATGTTTTGATCGCCGATCAAAACATCGCCTTTTGTGGGTTCGATAAATCCTGAAACCATGCGCAATATTGTGGTCTTGCCACAGCCCGAAGGGCCCAAGAACGAGAAGAATTCTCCCGGTTCAATTTTTACATCAACATTATCCACGGCGCGATAGGTGCCAAAATCCATCGTTACGCCACGCAGTTCAACACTTGCCGTCATTGTCCACCCCGATAGAAAAAGCCCGGGCGATCTTACGCCGCCCGGGCCATTATTTTGAAAAGCTTATGCAGACTTCCACTTATCAGCGTATTCGCCGCGCAGCTTCAAGAACCAAGCTGCTTGTGAAGGCCACCAATAAAGCTTGGCCAATGCATCGCCAGGATATGACGAAGCATAGAACTTCGAAACATCAGGGTTCATTTTGTCGATGGCACCCTTTGCAACGGGGTTGGCCGAGAAGGCCGATGCCCACATCGAAGCGCCATCAGCAGTTGAAACCCACTTGGCAAATTCATGGGCTTGTTCAACGTTCTTGGCGCCGTTCAGCAGCAAGAAACCTTGGCTCCACGCAAATGCGCCTTCCTTTGGTGCAACAAAGCCGTAACCATCATTGCGAAGGTTATAGCCAGTTGAATCCCATGTCAGACCAATTTCAGCGCCGTTGGTTTTAAACGCAGCTTGTGCTTCGTTTTCACCAGACCAGAACTGAGCAATGTTCTTTTTGTGCTTTACAGCTTCTGCAAGAGCAATGTCCCACAGCTTTTTCATATTGTCTTCGTTCTTATAGCTATCAATCCATGGCATTGGCAATTTGCCGGCGGCATCAAGCACGCGGCCCATGGCAGCCAAAGAAGAATGGCCACGCACGGTTACTTTGCCAACCATGTTTTCTGAGAACAAAGCATCCAAGCCCAATTTGCCATAGGTGCCATCAACAGTTTTGCTGTTGAAGGTTAAGGCTTCTGTGCCCCAAACGGATGGCAGGAAATAACGCTTGCCATCAACATCGCCAGCACTGCCGGCTTTGGCACCGGGTACGCTGTCGAGATAATTGTCAGCAGCAACCTTTTTCAGATCCCAAGGTTGAACAAAGCCATCTGATACCCAAGCTGGCAAACGATCAACCGTTGGTTCCATCACGTCTACAGCGCCTGATGCGATTGCGGTTTTAGCATCCGCACGCATTGTGTCTTGGCTGTCTACTTCTTTGAAGTTTACTTTAATGCCGGTGGCTTTTTCGAAAGCTGGCATTACAGTTTTTTTCAAATCATCATAGCCCGACCAACCTTCAAAATTCAGTTCGCCGCTGGTGGCAAATGCGTTTTGAACAGTGATCGGGGCTGCAAAACCAACAGCGCCAACGGCAACTGCTGATTTCAACAAGCTGCGGCGCGACAGATTGGCAGCGCGCATCAATTCTTGAGTTGAAGTCAATTTCGTCATGTTTGTCCTCTCCAAAATTATACCGTCATTCTCCGAAAGCTAATGCCGGATGATGCGGTATCTGGCCTTACTATGACAAGTGTGTGACAAGCTGGCAATGGGGTGTTTTGACGTGGCACCACGGGGCTTAACTGTCTGGATGTATGATTTTCGGGTTTCAATCTTCAGATGGTAAAACCACTAAATCAAGCGCGCAAATATGGCCAGAAAATCATCACGCCGATGATTATTGCGCCACCGGCAGCCACTAAAACTGCTGCCGCCGCAATGTCTTTGGCCTTTTCAACGGCAGGATTAAATTTTTCTGAAACCACATCGCATAAAAACTCAAAAGCCGTGTTGAAAATTTCCGCCAGAAAAACAATTATTATGGCCATAATCAACCACAACCAATCTTGCTTGGTAATGTGAAACGCCACTGCCGCAGCTACTGCTGCGACAGCGGCGCACAGATGGATCCACATATTGTGTTGAGATTTCACAACATAGTTTAGGCCGCGAAAGGCATAGACGAAGCTTTTCAAACGCTTTTTGGCGGTGAAAACTTCGGGCTGTTTCATGCCAGGGCCTGCAACTCTTTCAAAATGGCCTCGCCCATTTGTGAAGTGTTGGTGTTGGCGGGAATATCACCCGCAATGTCTTTGGTGCGAAGGCCCTTGGCCAACACGGCAGAGATTGCTTGATCAACCTTATCAGCCCATTCACCCATTCCCAGAGAATAGCGCAGGCACATGCCAAAGCTTGCAATCATGGCGATGGGGTTTGCAGCGCCCGTTCCCGCAATATCAGGCGCTGAGCCATGCACGGGTTCATACAACGCTTTGCGGCGCTTGGTTTTGGCATCGGGCGCACCCAAAGAGGCAGAAGGCAACATGCCAAGAGAGCCTGTCAACATGGCGGCCACATCTGACAGAACATCACCAAACAAATTATCTGTTACAATCACATCATATTGCTTTGGCCAGCGCACAAGCTGCATGGCGCAATTATCAGCCAGCACATGTTCCAATGCAGCTGTTGGATATTCATTGGCGTGAACGCGGCTGACAACTTCATGCCACAGCACGCCGGTTTTCATCACATTGCGCTTCTCGGCCGATGACACTTTGTTCTTGCGGGTTTTAGCCAGATCAAAGGCAACGCGCGCAATGCGTTCAATTTCAAAGGTGTCATAGACTTGCGTATCAATGCCGCGCTTTTGGCCATTGCCCAAATCGGTGATGGTTTTAGGCTCGCCGAAATAAACCCCACCGGTAAGTTCGCGCACAATCAGAATATCCAAACCTTCAACCACATTGCGCTTTAATGAAGATGCGTCGGCCAAGGCTGGATAACAGATGGCGGGGCGCAGGTTGGCAAACAGGCCCAGATCTTTCCGCAGGCGCAACAGGCCAGCTTCAGGCCGCACATCATAAGGCACTTTATCCCATTTGGGGCCGCCCACAGCGCCGAATAAAACAGCATCTGCCGCTTGGGCTTTGGCCATATCAGCCTCTGAAATGGCTTGGCCATGGGCATCATAGGCACAGCCACCCACCAACCCACGATCGGTGTTGAAAGTGGCAATGCCTTGCTTAGTGAACCAGCTTAGAATTTTCTCCACTTCGGCCATAACCTCAGGGCCGATACCATCACCAGGAAGCAGGAAAAGATTATATGTGGACATGTGCGTGATCTCGCTGTGTTTAAGTTTTCAGGTGAACTAGCGGGTGATGGTG
>JANXRO010000326.1 GCA_025356765.1 Hyphomicrobiales bacterium
CAGACGCGGCAATTTTTGAGCTCTGCCTAAAGCGTAATAAACTCAATGCGGCAGAGTGTTTGTTCATTGATGATTCGCTGAAAAACGTGAAAGGCGCTGAAGCTGTGGGAATGAAGGCGCATCACTTCACCACGCCAGAGAATTTAAGAGCTGAGCTAAAAAGCCTGAAATTGCTTTAACCCTCTTGACATTGTTCTATTTATGTTCTAAGTGCAATTCCTGCCTCAGACGTGGGGCGGCCATAGCGCCTTGATCGCGCAAATTTGCCAGCAGAGATTTTTGTTTCTGTTGGTTGGGTAAGATTTCACCGCCGCGAAATCACTTCGAGGCCAAGCCGTGTTCAGATTCTCTCCATATTCCACCGGACTTTTCGACGCAGCGCCACAATCAAGTTAATTTCCACGCTGATTCAACCGCTTAAAGCCGCCATCCAGCGCTTGACACATGAAGGATGCGTAACTATCAAGAGCGCGCTTTGGAAAGGGCATAATTGCGGGCTTTCTGGCACGGGGATTTTTGAAAAAAATGGCACGTCCAGCAAAACCAAAAACACCGCCTGATCCAGAACTTGGTGATATTCCAGACCGTTTGAAAGAGCTTTCCAGCCGCTTGGCCCAGGAAAAATCAACCCATGCGGCGCAGGAAAACCCGCCAAGGCAGTATCAAGGGGCCGGGGATTATTCCAAGGGCTATCGGCTGATCAGCGAATTTGTGGCGGGCATTCTTGTGGGTGCTGCCGTGGGTTATGGGCTGGACAAGCTGTTTTCAACCTTGCCGCTGTTCTTGATCATTTTTGTGCTTGTAGGCTTTGCGGCCGGAATTCTGAATATGTCACGCGCGGCAAACAGAACTTCGCCAACTGCTGAAGAGCTGGCTAAAATGCCTAAACCGACTAACGACGACGAGGATAAATAGTGGCTAACGATCCGATCCATCAATTTCGCATTCACGATATTGCCGGCCCATGGAACATCTTGGGCCATGAGATCAGCTTCACTAATTCGGCCCTTTTCATGGGCATCACCGTTGCCACCATAACCGGCGTGTTGTTGCTGGCTGCGCGTAAGCGTTCGCTGGTTCCGGGCCGCCTGCAATCGGTTGGCGAAATGTGGTATGGCCTTGTGCACAACATGGTAGACAACGTGTTGGGCAAAGAAGGGGCGAAGTTTTTTCCGCTGGTCTTCTCGCTGTTTTCATTTGTGCTTGTGGCCAACTTGTTGGGCATGTTCCCCTATTTCTTCACTGTTACAAGCCATGTGATCGTAACCGCTTCGCTCGCCTTGTTTGTAGTGCTGCTGGTTGTAGTGGTGGGCATTGTTAAACATGGTCTTGGTTGGTTTAAACTTTTTGTACCGCACGGCGTGCCGCTGGCAATTTTGCCTTTCATTTCACTGATTGAAATCATTTCATTCTTGTCGCGCCCGATTAGCTTGGGCCTTCGCTTATTCGGTAACATGTTGGCTGGCCACATTGTTTTGAAAGTGTTCGCGGGCTTTGTTGTAAGCTTGCTGGCCTTGGGCGGTGTGGGCATTTTAGGCTCGCTTGCCCCCATGGCCATGGCCGTTGCGTTGACAGCGCTGGAATTTCTGGTCGCAGGTTTGCAGGCCTTTGTTTTTGCCATTCTCACCTGCGTTTATTTAAACGACGCGCTTCACCCTTCACATTAACCTTCAACCCAAACGAAACTAGGAGAACTAAAATGGACGCATCAGCAGCAAAGCTCATTGGCGCAGGTATCGCATGCATTGGCATGGGCGGTGCAGGCATCGGTGTTGGACATATTTTCGGCAACTATTTGGCAGGCGCATTGCGCAACCCAGCAGCTGCTGGTTCGCAATTCACCAACGCGCTGATTGGCGCTGCTTTGGCTGAAGGCCTTGGCATTTTCTCACTGGTTGTTGCTCTTCTGCTTCTCTTCGTTGCAAAATAAGCAACTTCTGAGATCGTGATTATGATCGGCTCATGTTGGGCCGATCACTCTATTTGAACAGGTTTGGCACATGGCGACAACAACTGAAACTGCAACAACAGAAGAAGCCGGTGGCGCATTTCCGCCGTTGGATACATCAACCTTTCCATCACAATTGTTTTGGTTGGCGATTTTCTTTGGTGCGCTTTATGTGTTGATGAGCAGGCTGGTTTTGCCAAAGCTGGCCGGCATCATTGCCGCCCGCAAAGGCCAGATTGATGGCGATTTAGCCCGCGCCCAAGCCCTGAAAGACGAAACTGAAGCGGCCATTGCACATTACGAAAAATCATTGAGCGATGCCAAAGGCAAAGCCACTGATATTGCCCGCGACACACGCGCCAAAGT
>JANXRO010000090.1 GCA_025356765.1 Hyphomicrobiales bacterium
GGCCCAAACCAGAATGTGCCAGCATCGGGTGGGATAAATGAAAAACTTTGCGTGGTGTTAGGCAACACATTGATGGTCATGGCCTTCACGTCTCCGCGAATGCCAAACCAATGGAACCACAATTCCTTGTCGAGTGTATTGACAATCTGGCCAGAAAACACCTGGCCCTGCTTGGCGCGCAAAATGGCCACGGGTTTAGCTTTTTCAAAGCGCCACACCGGCGTTTTGTTAGAGCCTTTAACCAGCGGCATCGCGGCTTTTTCAGCTGTCAGTGTGATGCCCGATTGGGTTTGGGCCACTGCAATGCGCGGCAGCATAACAACAGCTGCCACTGCCCCCACAAATTTGCGCCGATCTATGCCCATCAAATCACCTCAGATCCGCAAGAGCATAGTGTGATGTGTGTCGAAATTGAGAATAAATGAAAAAAGGGCCGAAGCCCTTTTTATTATTTGTAAACGGCTTCTTTGCCGAAATGCTTTGTCAGCATGTAATAAACCACAGCCCGATATTTGTTGCGGTTGGATTTGCCATAGATTTCTAAAACCTTGGCCAAGGCTTCATCAAGCTTTGGTCCATTGGCCAAGCCCAACTTCTTCACCAAGAAGTTTTGTTTCACAGTTTCAAGTTCTGATTCCTGCGAGGCAGAAACGGTTTCAGCATCAGCATTATAAATTGAAGGGCCACAGCCAATCACAACCTTTGTCAACAAATCCATATCGGCCGTCATGCCGCATTTGGCTTTTAAATCGCCAGCATATTTTGCGATCAAATCATCTCTTTTGCTCATGGTAATTTTTCCTCTTCCTCGGATTAGGCAAGAACGTTAGCCCGATTCGGCCAAGACTTCTAATGGACCAATCAATCTTTCACGTCATAGGTGTTTTCTGGCAGCGGAAATGCCCTGGTGCGCACATCATCAGCATAAGATGCGATGGCTTTTTCGATGGCTTTGCCCACTTCGCCAAATTCTTTCACGAATTTTGGCACCCGCGGTGAAAGGCCCAACATATCTTCCATCACCAAAATCTGGCCATCACAGGAAGCCGATGCGCCAATGCCGATTGTGGGAATATCAATCATTTTGGTAATCTTTGCGGCCAAGGGTTCGGCCACGGCCTCAAGCACAACAGCAAAGGCACCAGCTTCTGTCACAGCGACAGCATCTGCCTCAATGGCGGCCCATTGGGCGCGTTCACGGCCTTGGGTTTTAAAGCCGCCAAACACGTTGATGGATTGCGGTGTCAAACCAATATGCGCCATGACGGGGATGCCGCGTTCGGACAAAAACTTTATGGTTTCTGCCATGCGCAAGCCGCCTTCAATTTTAATGGCACCGCATTCAGTTTCTTTCATCACTTTGGCGGCGTTTCGAAATGCTTGCGCCGGGCTTTCTTCATAAGAGCCAAAAGGCATATCAACCACCACAAGCGCGTGGCGGGCACCGCGTGTAACAGCGCGGCCATGCATGATCATTAATTCAAGGGGCACAGGCAATGTGGTTTCAAACCCGTGCATCACCATGCCCAATGAATCTCCCACCAATAAAAAATCGACATATTTATCGGCGATGGCGGCCGTGTGCGCATGATAAGAGGTGAGCGACACAATCGGCGCCATGTTTTTGCGGGCGCGAATATCAGGTGCCGTAAGGCGTTTTTGAACGGTGTGCTGTGACATGGGGCAAACTATAGCTGGGAATGAAGCGTGGCTCAAATCATTGTCTGCACCACTGTTAATGGCAAAGATTAATGGCTGATTACTCGTATACTCAAAAAAGCTTCCATGTTACATAAGTGCTTCGTTTGTCGGGCGGCGGCGGAATTTCACTTAAACGGAGGCAACTATGAAACCAACTTTAATTCTCGTCGGCGCAGATAAGGGCGGCGTTGGCAAAACTACAATTTCGCGTGCGCTATTAGATTATTTTGCCCGCAAAAACGTTCTAACCCGTGCCTTCGACACTGAAAATCCGCGCGGTAGCTTGCGCCGCTTTTATCCAGCCATCACCGAGGTGATTGATCTGTCCAACGTGGCCCATCAAATGAAAGTTTTGGACACGATGGAATCAGCCAATGTTCCCGTCACCATCGTTGATTTGAAAGCCGGCAACTTGTCTTATGCCTTGGATTTGTTTGAACGCATTGGCGTTTTGGAAGCCGCCCGCAATGGCGTGTTCAACATGGGGCTGATGCATGTTGTGGGTTCATCCATCGCATCGCTTGATGAAATTGGTGAGATTGCAAAATATCTACAAGGGATCAGCTATGTTGTGGCAAGGAACTCCATCAACGAAAC
>JANXRO010000140.1 GCA_025356765.1 Hyphomicrobiales bacterium
GCTTACAGCCCATGAAGCATCGCCACCTGCCCAGGAATTGCCCCAATAACCGCCGCCCAAATCCATGCTGATCATGTCCATGCTATATTTTGCACGAGCAGTTACACCAAATGCGCTGTTGTTATTGTTGTTGTTAGCATCTTCAAGTTGCACAGCAAAGCTGATTGGGCCATCGGCATAACCAAGCTTCATTGCGATTGGATCGTTTAAAACCGAACCAAAAATGGCGCCCCAAGGATCGTTGTAAGCGCATGTGCAATTTGCATCAAATGTGTAACCAGACTTGGCCAAGCTGCCGAGACCGCCAGCTGTCAAAGTCATTGTTGGTGAGAACTTCCAATAACCATTGAAGCCGTCGGTTGCCAATGTGCTGTTGCCAGCGTTGTACTTGAATGCATTGTCTGAACCGCCGTTAGCAACAGTAGCGATATTCACGCCAACTTCACCAACTGCTGTGTCTGTCTTAGCCGATACTGCAAAGCCAGCGCGAGCACGGATGTCTGTGCTATAAGAAGGCGCGGGTGAACCAGTACCATTGTAACCAGTTACGATCGCAGCGCGAACATAGCCAGACCACGAAATTGTGGTTGCAGCGGCTGCAGGAGCATCAGCTGTTGGCATGATCGAAATGATGTGCTTGTCGCCATCCTTAGAGAAAGCAACCATCGAATAGCCAGCTGGAATAGCAGGAGTTGCTTCAAGTGTTGCAACGCGAGCGTTCAGTGTTTCGATTTGTGCTTTCAGGTCGCTGAGGTTATCAGCGCGAGCGCTAACCGACACTGCAGCAAGAGCCGCTGTACCGAGCAGAGCGATTTTCATAATCTTCATATTGTAATCTCCCAAAAGAGTTTGGAGTTTCATTGAGCCCCCCGGTCCCCTGCAAATGAGTTGGATGGGCGAAGCACGAGTCGCCGTGCATTCGAGAATGTGTTTCTGCCATATCAGCGTTAACGTCAACGCATAAGCCCACACTAAAAACACATTTCCCCGGGCTGTGGCGCATAAGTCACAGTTTCGTCATGTGACTTGGCAAAGAGCCTTAAAAACCCATTAAGATTAAGGGGAAAGCTTAAGAACAAGTTACCAGAATCAACTAGCCAATGCCATTTAAGATATGATAACAAAATCTTAATTGCAGAAATGCAGGCGGGGCACTGCTGCCGAATCTTAACGGGGAACATCAGAATGTATCAATGGCAACCTTTAACGTGGCTCAAAGTGGCAACCGTGGGGGCAGGGCTTCCGTGGGTTGCGGCCTCTTTGTTCAATACAAGCTCTCTGGTGACAGATATTACAACGCGCGCCCAAGCCGCCGCGGGTGATTGGGCCAAAGTTCAGTTCAGTGGCCGCGATGCAACTTTAACCGGAACAGCCACAAGCAAAGACGCTGTTGACGCTGCTGTCATGGCTGTGATGGGTGTCTATGGCGTGCGCACGGTTATAGAAGACGATGTAAAGGTTGCCCAAGTCGCACCGGCCCCATTGCTGGCGGCACCAACAGTCACATCCATCGCCACAAATCAGAAAACCCCCGTCATCACTGGAACATGGCCTGAGGGCGTTGCCAAAACACTTGACGTGGCCGTGAATGGCAAAACCTATTCTTTGGGCAAAGATGCTGAATTGACATCATCTGCCGGCACATGGACATTAAAACCCGCTGCCATTGCTGATGGCGCTTATGATGTTGTGCCAACGGTGGGTGATGGCGCCAAACAAACAGTTGCCGCTGCCACGCCCGGAAAATTGGTGGTGGACACCGCGGCCCCCGCTGCTGGTGTTGTTGCACCGGCCGCTGCTGGTGCAGCATGGCCCTTTGCATTGAAAGGCACTTGGCCGGAAGGCGATGCAACAACCCTTACAGCACAACTGGCTGATAAAACTTATACACTGGGCAAAGATAAAGAACTAACCTCAGACGGCAAAGGCAATTTTACCTTTGACCCAAAGGTCGAACTTAAGCCCGGCAGCTATGATGTAACTTTCGCTTCAATTGATGCAGCAGGCAATGCAACCCCTTTCGTTGCTAAAGCCGCCATCGTCATCGCAGAAGCTGCAAAACCTGCCGAACCAGCAAAAACTGCTGCGGCCGCCTTGCCTGTGCCCACAGTGTCTGCTGTTCCTGCTGGATCTGTTTGGCCATATGCTGTGATCGGCACTTGGCCCGAAGCCAAGGGCAATTCACTTTCTGTAACGCTGGCTGATAAAACTTATGACCTTGGCAAAACCAAAGAACTGATTTCAGATGGCCATGGCACTTACACATTCTTGCCTTCAGCCACATTGAAACCAGGCTCTTATGATTTGAGCTATCTTGTAACCGCAGCTGATGGCAGCACCGCAAAAACCGTTCTGCCAGCAGCAATTATTGTTGCAGATGCGCCAGCCGCAGCACCAGCGGTTCCGGCAGCACCAGCACCATTGACTGCCCCAACGGTTGACCATATTTCCGTTGAAGCAGGCCAGCCCACGGTAATCACCGGCACATGGAAAGTGGGCGAGGGGTCGACATTAAATGTGGCCGTCAACGGCACCAATTATCAATTGGGAAAACAAACCAACTTGCTGTCTGACACATCGGGCAAATGGACATTGAAATTGGCTGATGGATTGCCCGAAGGCAAATATAACATCCGCGCCGTGGTATCAGCATCTGGTGGCCGTGTCGTGGGTGATGGCGGCGGCGATGAATTGACGGTGACACCCATTGTAGTTGCAGCACCAAAACCAGCAGCGGCAGCTACGCCAGTTTTGGTTGCACCTGTGCCAGCACCAACCGTTGTTGCAAGCGCATCTGATTCTGATCATCCAACCATCAAAGGCACGTGGCCTGCAGGCGTTGCGAAAGGCCTGACGGTTGAACTTGATGGCGTAACCCATACACTGGGCAAAGACTTTGATTTGCTCTCGGACACTGGCGGCAACTGGACGCTGAAACCAAAGGCCCCCGTGGTCAATGGCAGCTATGACGTGATTGCCACCGCCATTGGCGCAGATGGCAAGGGTGTTGTCGATACAACCAAAGGCGAACTGACAGTCAAGGTTGCCGCACCACCGCCAGCGCCGCCTGCTTCTGAGGCTTATGATTGTGTAGGAACCTTGGCCAGAATTTCAGCCGTGTTCCCCGTGCGCTTTGAATTTAATCGTGATGGCCTGAAGACGCCGTTTGATATGGCCGTCAATCAATATGCAGCATTGTTGAAA
>JANXRO010000169.1 GCA_025356765.1 Hyphomicrobiales bacterium
AAGCCCGGAACTGATGGTGCGCTTGCTTGCGCCATCATGCATGTGTTGTTTCGTGATGGCTTGGCGAATTGGGATTATCTTCGTCAGTATACGGATCATCCAAAAGAATTCGAAGTGCATCTGAAAGATAAAACACCGGAATGGGCGGCAGAAATTTGCGGCTGCCCGGTTTCAGAAATTGAGGCATTTGCAAAACTCATTGGCAAAACACCGAAAACATTTTTCCGGATTGGGTATGGTTTTGCCCGCTCGCGCAACGGTGCGGTCAACATGCACGCAGTGTCTTGCATTCCGTCAGTTACGGGGGCTTGGTTAAATGAGGGTGGCGGCGCACTTCATTCCAATAGCGGCAATTATAAATGGAACAAAACGCTGATCGAAGGCAAAGATGTGGCCAAGGCCAACCAACGCGTGATGGACCAAGCCCGCGTTGGCGAAGTGTTATTGGGCAATCCGCAAGATTTGCAAGGCGGCCCGCCTGTTAAAGCCATGCTTATCCAAAACACCAATCCGCTTTCGATTGCTCCCGATCAAACAAAAGTGAAGCAAGGTTTTTCGCGTGAAGATTTGTTTGTGTGTGTGCACGAACAGTTCATGACTGAGACAGCAAAATATGCTGACGTGATTTTGCCTGCGACCATGTTTTTAGAACATGATGACATTTATCAAGGCGGCGGCCACAGCCATATTTTGTTTGGCCGCAAATTGGTGAATGAACCCGGCGAATGCAAAACCAATCACTTCGTCATCACTGAATTGGCCAAGCGCGTGGGTGCTGAACATCGCGGATTTGACATGACGCCGCGCGAAATTATTGATGAAACGTTGGTCAAATCTCATCGCCCTGATCTTAAAGTTCTCGATGAAGAAAATTGGGTGGATATAAAATCTGATTTCGACACCGAACATTTTATCAATGGCTTTGGCCATGCAGATAAAAAATTTCATTTCAAGCCAGATTGGAAAAAGGCTGCTTGGCTTTCACCCACGGGCCAGCTTGGGCCTTTTGCGGACTTGCCTGAATTTCCAGATTATTATACGGCTATTGAAATTGCGGATGGGGATTACCCCTTCCGTTTGGCCACCAGCCCAGCACGAACGTTTTTAAATTCGTCCTTCAATGAAACGCCAAGCAGCCGCAAACGCGAAGGCCGGCCCGAAGTTTTGGTGCACCCTGATGATCTGGCCCGGCTTGTTTTGCTTGATGGCGATAAAGTGAAACTGGGCAGCAGGCGCGGGACAATTACACTTCACGCCAAATCATTCGAAGGCTTGCGCCCGGGTGTTCTTATCTCGGAAGGCATTTGGCCCAACGCTGCATTTGAAGACGGGCAGGGCATCAACACGTTGACGGGGGCAGACCAACCCGCACCCGCAGGTGGCGGTGCCTACCATGACAATGCTGTATGGTTGAAGGCTTTCTAGCGCGTTCTGCTTTTTTTGCAGGCCCGCCTTGCGCGAAAGCCATTGCATGTCTTTTTGCTGCGGCTCATACGCCAGACTATGGAAACGCCCCAACCCCAGTCATCGTCATCGCCACTTTCTCACCCTGAAGTTTTGCGAATAATTGCAGGCGTTATTGTTGCCATGATTTTGGCAGCGCTGGACCAGACGATTGTGGTAACCGCTTTGCCAACCATCGGGCGCAACCTTGGTGGGCCCGAATATCTGCCTTGGGTGGTTACGGCTTATCTGCTCTCATCCACTGCTGTAACACCGCTTTACGGCAAGGTTTCAGATATTGTGGGGCGGCGAAAAACCTTGCTGTTTGCAATTGTGGTGTTTGTGTTGGGTTCAATTGCCTGTGCGCTTTCGCCCAACATTGTTGTGTTGATCATCGCGCGCGCTCTGCAAGGGTTAGGTGGCGGTGGGTTGATCTCGCTGGCGCAGACGATCATTGCCGATATTGTTTCACCCAAAGAACGTTCACGCTATCAGGTTTATATTTCTGGCGTTTATATGATGGCCAGTATTTCAGGCCCTCTGCTTGGCGGCTATATGGCCCAGCATCTGCACTGGTCGTTGATTTTCTGGATCAACGTGCCCCTCGGCCTTGTTGCATTGTTGATGACAAATGGTTTGTTAAAAAAGCTCCCGCGCAATGAAAGACCCCATAAATTGGATTTTATTGGCGCAGGATTGATGGCCTTCGCCAGCATCGCCTTGATGTTGGCGCTTAGCTGGGGTGGCATTCATTATCCTTGGCTTTCGCTCCAGGTTTTAGGATTGTTCGGCGTTTCAATTCTGCTGTGGGCGGCATTTATCAAGCGCCTGCAAACAGCGCCAGAACCATTCATTCC
>JANXRO010000177.1 GCA_025356765.1 Hyphomicrobiales bacterium
GCGCATCGCCAGCATCACCGCACACAACAAGATTGCCGCGCTGGCCCATGAATGCCGACATGTGGCCGACTGATCCGCCAACCACGATATCAATGCCCTTCATTGAAATACCACAACGCGATGAGGCATCGCCGTCGATCACCAACAAGCCACCATTGCCTGTGGCACCAGCCGATTCAGACGAGTTGCCTTTAACCCAAACGAGGCCCGACATCATATTCTCAGCCGTACCAACGCCGGCATGGCCGTGGATAATAATTTCTGAATGTTGGTTCATGCCACCACAATAAAAGCCAACATGGCCGTTGATTTCAACTTGCAGCGGAGCAGAGAGGCCGACCGCAATATTGTGCTGGCCATTTGGATTTTTTACGATCCAATGTTTTTCATTGGTGTTGGCGGGCAAGGTTTGTAACGTTGAGTTTATCCCACGCACGCCCACTTTGGTTTGATCGAGTTCGTTCATGCATGACCCCAGGTGTAAATTTTCGCTGGCTCAGGTTCCCAGATTTTCGCATTTTCAGCGCCGGGCAAATGGGCGATGGCGCGATATTCTGTGGCCATTGCAACCCAATCATCAGTTTCGGCCATCACGGCATGTTTGCACGCAATAGGATCACGTACCACGGCAAAGCCATCCGCGGTGCCCACCAAAAATGTGTAAAAACCATCGAGATCCTTGAGGCCAGATTCCAAAGCTTCTTTCAATGTGGAGCCGGTGCGCAATTTATGCGTCATGTAAGCGGCGGCAACTTCGGTGTCGTTCTCGGTTTGAAATTCCATGCCTTCTTTGCGCAAATTTTCACGCAGGCGATTGTGGTTGGACAATGAGCCGTTATGAACGAGGCACAGATCAGCCCCCGTGGCGAAAGGATGAGAGCCCGCTGTTGTTACAGCACTTTCAGTGGCCATGCGGGTGTGGCCGATGATGTGGGTGCCGCTGGCGTTGTCCAGATCAAATTTATCATAGACGTTGGCTGGAAGGCCAGTTTCCTTGAAAATCTCGATGGTGTGGCCTGAGCCTACGACACGAACTGACTTATGGTGTTGGGCCAGCCAGTTCACCACAGCAGCTTCCTTGCCCGTTGTTACCAAAATGCAGTGATTGCCGATTTTCGACATGGTGGACTTGCATTTCAATGCCTTGTTGAGGCCGGAGACCAGGCCTTTCCAATTGTAGTTCGCATCATCATGGGCAAGCGAGAATTTGGTTTCTGATTTTTTGGTTGGATTGCGATAAACAGCAACGCCCGCAGAATCTGGCCCGCGGTTGGTCATTTCAATCAGCATGGGCTTGAACATTTTGCCCAACTTGGATTTCAATTTTGGATTTTTGAGATAAAGCCCAACAATGCCACACATGACCTTCGCCCTTTTTATGAAACGTCGATTGAGCTTAGCAGTGCGGGAAAATCTTTTCAACTATCAGGAAATATTTATTCACAAGGGGAACGGATGCGCATTTGCCCTTAAAACGTGCTGCGCGAGCGGATATTGCATTTAAAACCTAAAATAGAAATCTATTCTATAGCCTTAAGATATACCCTACAATAGGATTTTAGTTTTAGGCTACCACCCTAGCGCCCAACCTTTGCGAACCCCCTCCAGCCCTCTTAAAATGGCTTTAAAAACCTATTTTTGAATTTATCTGTGCTATTCTTCCTTTCGGTAGCTTATAATACTTAAATAACGGGCTGGAAGCTTTTTTAATTCATCGGGGCCGTGAGGCGCTTCTGCATCAAAGAACAGGGCGTCTCCGGGATACATGTCATAGGTTTTGTCGCCATGGCGGTAAATTACATTGCCTTCCAGCATATACAGAAACTCCATGCCGGGATGTTGGAAAGTGGGAAACACATCAGATTCATTCACCAAAGTGATCATATAAGGTTCAACCATCACCGGCCCATGGGTTGAATGCCCCAGCAGTTGATATTGGTGGCCAGCCCTTGTGCCGCGCCTTTCAATGGTGAGCCCCTGCCCGGATTTCACAAAAGTTGCATCGCGGATTTCTTCATAGCCCTTGAAAAAGGCTGTGAAAGGAACCTGCAAGGCTTTGCTCAACGCTTGGAGCGATGCCAAAGACGGTGACGTTGCGCCATTTTCGATTTTAGACAACATGCCCGCAGACATATTTGCAGCCTTGGCCAATTCAGCAATTGTCAGCCCCAGTTTTTCACGGAATCGCTTCACTTCGCGGCCAATGGCTTCCTCTAAATAGCGTGCATTGCCAGTTTCAGCGCCATGTGGATTTTGATAGGCCCCAGTTTTTTTGATTGTTTTCAATGTCATGCTTTCCCATACCATCTTTTTTTGTCAGTGACCTTGACAATTCGTTAACCAAGATGTTTCCTGTTAGACAATAAAGTTGCCCCGTAGCAAAAAAATATTCAAGGGGTGGCCTGTTGCTGTGGGGACAGACAGGCCTTCCGAAAGGAAAAAACATGTCGGATCTCAATCAACGTATTGAGGACATGTACCGCAGTGATGTTCGCGGCGCATGGCTTCTGCTGGCCTTTCTATG
>JANXRO010000179.1 GCA_025356765.1 Hyphomicrobiales bacterium
GATGGTTGGACAGCGGTAACGCGCGATAAATCATTATCCGCCCAATTTGAACACACCGTGGGTGTAACAGAAACTGGCGTTGAAATTTTCACGCTTTCCACCATGGGCCTTGATCGGCCAGTGTTTCAGGCCTGATATGTCCAAAGGCCTTGAAGACAAGGGCTTGGAAGATTTTTCAACCGCAATCACTCATGTGGGCCACCGCGAAAGGCTGCGTGAACGCTTTAACGTGGGTGGGCCCACCGCCCTGCCCGATTATGAATTGCTGGAGATGATTTTGTTTCGCTGCATCAAGCGCGGCGACACAAAACCAATCGCAAAGATGTTGCTGGCCCGCTTTGGCAGCTTTGCCGAAGTGATCAGTGCAGAGCCCGAACGCTTGCAAGAAATTAAAGGTGTTGGCCCTGCGGTTGTGACTGAAATAAAGCTTATTCAAGCGGCGGCCTTGCGGCTTTCACGCGCGGCGGTGATCAACCGACCACTGCTTTCTTCATGGAACGCGATCATTGATTATTGCCGTTCCGCCATGGCCTATGAAGAAATTGAAAGCTTCAGGCTTTTATTTGTTGATAAGAAAAACCAATTGATCGCCGATGAAGTGCAGCAAACGGGAACGGTTGATCACACACCGGTTTATGCGCGCGAAGTGATCAAACGCGCGTTAGAACTTTCCGCATCCGCCATTATCATGGTTCACAACCACCCATCGGGCGACCCAACGCCTTCCTTTGCGGATATTGATATGACGAAAAAAATCATCAGTGCTGGCGATAAACTGGGCATCTTGGTGCATGATCACATCATCATTGCCCGCAAAGGCCATGTGAGTTTCAGAAACCTGCAAGTAATTTAATTTTGGCCAAGGCTTCGGGCGTGTCTGCGTCCAGCAAAATGCCATCATGGCCAATTTCAATTTCGGTAATGGATTGGCGTTGCGCTTCAAGCAAACTGCGTGCGCCCCGATCACCGCTTAAACTTTGCAGCGGCCCAAAATAATTTCGCCCCCATAAAACCGGGTTGCCCAATTTGCGACCTTGCACGGGCGCAATTAAATCACGGCCCTCTTCCACATCAAACGCAGCAATCATTTGATCAAGATCGGCGGCTTTCACCAATGGCATATCGCCCAAACATACAAAGGCCGCATCAAAATTTTCCACCGCCGCAATACCCATTTTTACCGAGCCAGACAATCCCTCAGCATAATTGGGGTTGTGAACAATCTGCACGTTAAGATAAGAAATTGCGGCATTTATCTCTGCTGCTTGATGGCCCGTTACCACCAACACATGTTCAACACCGCTTGATAGGATTTCCTCAAGTGTTCGCA
Source organism: Hyphomicrobiales bacterium (assembly GCA_025356765.1). Classification (GTDB taxonomy): domain Bacteria; phylum Pseudomonadota; class Alphaproteobacteria; order Rhizobiales; family Aestuariivirgaceae; genus Aestuariivirga. Next base: position 1,331 of record JANXRO010000179.1, read on the forward strand.
CCAGCAGTGGCTTTCCATCAAGATCAACCAACAACTTGTTGGTTCCCATGCGGCTTGAAAGCCCCGCGGCAAGCACAATTGCCGCAACGCGTGGACGTTTCGGCTGTTCAAGATCACCTGAACGCGGCTGCGGCCTTGAAGCAATCTCTGCCAGAAGCCCGCCTGCACCCATGTCCATGATATCTTCAGGAAAAACTTCAATGTCAGCCAATAACCTATTCAAAACCCAATCAAATCCATTGAGCTTAGGTGAACGCGCACAGGTTGGAACGCCCACCACGGAAGTTGAACCCAACTTGCCCAGCATCAACATGTTGCCCGGATCAACCGGCATTCCCAGATGCAAAACCTGTCCACCCGCTGCGATCAACGCGGCAGGCACAACGTCTTGCCGATCAACAATCGCCGTTGCGCCAAACACCAAAAGCGGTGAACAGCCCGCTTTTTGCAAGGCATTTAGCGCCAGTGCAATATCGTGTTCGCCATGTTTGCAAACAATCATTTGACCAAGGGCACTGCCATGCGCTTTGACACGATCTGAAATGGCTTTTTCTGATTTTGCGACAATCGAAGGCTTGGTGTTTTGTGTTTTGGTGATAATCAGCCCAACATTTTTCGGCAAGAACTGCGCAACCCGCAGTAGCGGCACTGAACTCATCAGCGCCAAAACTTCATCCAATTTTTGGTGTGGCACAGCAAACTGTATGATTTTTACCGTGGCCAACATCTGCCGCTTTTCAACCTGCTGATAGGCTTTCAAGCAGGCAATCGTAATGCTCTCATGCACGCGATTGATGGCACGCAAGCGATCTTCATCCACAACCACCAGGCCCGCACATTCAGCAAAAACATTGGCACGGCCCGTGAACGGCGCTTGCACAGTTATATTCTGGCCTGCCAGCGCAATCGATATCGCTTGTGCGGCTTCATCTTCTGGCACGTCGGAAGGCTCAAGCACAGCGACTGTTATCTGCGCAATTTGCAACGCCTGCAAAGCGGTAATATCAATTGCTGAAATTTTCCGGCCTTTTTTCAAGCCGCCAATGGAATGGGCCAAGATTGCCCCAAGGCTTTTCTCAACTGCAACCGGGCCGAACTTCATTCAAAGCCCAGCCGCAAGGCCTTGATCATTTCCGCCATGATGGAAACCGCAATTTCAGCAGAACCAACGGCACCTATGTTCAACCCAATAGGCCCGCGCACACGGGACAAAGCAACGTCATCAAAACCCAGCGCCGAAAGCCTTTCACGCCTTGCGCTTTGCGTCTTTTTCGAGCCCAAAGCACCAATATAAAACGCATGCGATTTCAACGCTAAATCCAACGCTGGATCATCAATTTTGGGATCATGCGTCAACGCCATGAAACCTGTTCGCGCATCAAGCCCCAGCTTTGGCAACACATCTTGTGGCCAATCCGCATGTAGTGAAACATCTGGAAAACGCGCACCCGTGGCAAAAGCGCCGCGTGGGTCAATAACCGTTACATCAAAACCGCAAGCCTGAGCTAAGGGAATAACGCTTTGCGCAATCAACACCGCGCCAATAATCACCAACCGCAAAGGCGGATTATAAACTGCAACGAAGTGATCGCCCACCATGGCAGATTTATCAAACCGAAAGCCCTTTTCCAAATCTGCACTAAGCGCATGGCCCCGCACATCATCAGGGTGAACAATCTGCTGCGCCCCGGTTTTCATATCGGTGATTAAAGCAACAGCCATGCGTTTTTTGCGAGCAGCGCTAATCTCGGCCAAAATTTCAGGTGTCACGCAACAGCCTCAATATAAATTTTGATGCGGCCACCGCAGGCAAGGCCAACGCGCCAGGCGGTTTCATCGGCCACGCCAAATTCTAAAATCCGTGGAATTCCGGTGTTGATAATATCAACGGCAGTGGAAATCACATCGCCTTCCACGCAGCCGCCAGAAACAGCGCCCATGAAATTTCCATCTGCGTCTACCACCAATTGGCTGCCCACGGGTTGCGGCGCTGAACCCCAGGTTTCAACCACAGTGGCCAAGGCTACTTTGCGACCTTGGCCCACCCACGCGTTTGTGATTTGCAAAACGTCCATCATGGCACGATTATCAATACCTTATAGTGAACTGGCAAGGCCTAATCCGAATTGCAAAAACAGACGTAAATAATTCAGGAGGAAATTCAACATGAAAAAGCTGATTGCGTTCTTCACATTATTATTCGTTCTAGCGTTGCCTGCCCTCAGCGCGGATATTTCTGAGGCAGATAAACTGAATTTCAAGTCGATCGTAACATCTCAACTCAATGCTTTCAAAATGGATGATGGTGCCAAGGCTTATTCATATGCGGCACCCAAAGTGACACAGATCTTCCCGAATGCAGAGATTTTTATGACCATGGTGCAACATGGTTATCCGCCGGTCTATCGCAATGAAAAGTTCACTTTTGGGACCACCACCATCGATCAGTTCGGCAGGCCTGTTCAGCATGTGACTATTCGCACAGGCGATGGCAAAGCCTATGAAGCGCTTTATGCGATGGAATTAGAGGCAGATGGAAGTTGGAAAATTGCCGGTTGCACACTTGCCGAAATTGCAGAGATTGGGGCTTGAACCCCAATCTCTAAACTTTCTATTTATGGCTGGTTTTCACACAAGATTGAAGTGAAAGCATAACAAATTGGGCCTTTGCACAATTTGCCATTGCCAATATAACGTGTTGCACCGGGAGGGGCTGGCGGAGATTGCGTAAAGTCTGCGGCATCATCATATCCCTTGGCATCGCAATAAGCGTCTGCCGCGTCTTGGCCACAGCCCTGCCCCTTGGTTTCACAATAGTTCAACCGCGCACCACCAACTTTTGGCTTTTTATAAAAATGCGTGTCATCGCCCGGTGGTGGCCCGCCTCCACCGCCAGGCGGTGGCAATGGAATTGGCATGGGTGGCGGCGGCAAAGGTATAACATCAGGCTTTTGGCAGGTGATGAATGTAAAACCATCACACGTTGGCGCGCCACATTGTTGGCCAGTGTCAATAATAACTGTGGGTGTTGTAGCACCAATATCCACGGCCTCTTCAAAATTGGTGGCGTGAACAAAGCCTTTGGATTGGCAATATTTATCAGCCGCGGGCTGTCCACATTGGCCGCCCCAGATCTTGCACCAATCAAGCCGGAAAATGCCCACTTTGGGTTTCACAAAATCTTGCTCAACCGCATGGGCCAAGTTGGCGGAAAGAATTAATGCCGGCAAGGCAACGAAAAGGTTCAGCTTCATAAGAAACTCCCATTATGAGCCCCCGCTCAAATACAAAACTAGCATGAGTCCGTCTGTCATACCAGAGTGTCGCAATCGAAAACACCACAGCCGTATTTTCATGGCGGCCACATCGGCGATGACCTATCCTGCAAGGCAGGAGAAACGCCATGCAATCAAAAGTTATCATCACCGCCGCCGTAACCGGAGCCGGAGACACCGTGGGCAAACACCCGGCCATCCCCGTCACACCAGAACAAATTGCCAATGCCGCTTTGGAAGCTGCCAGTGCTGGCGCCACAGTTGTGCATTGCCATGTGCGCAATGTTGTAACCGGCAAGGGCACGCGCGATGTGAACCTGTATCGCGAGGTGATGGAAAAAATTCGTGCTAAAAACACAGATGTCATCATCAACTTAACCGCAGGCATGGGCGGTGATCTGGTGATCGGCGAAGGCGAAAATCCCATGACATTTGGTGAGGGCACCGATGTGGTGGGCCCGCTGGAACGCTTGGTTCACGTAAAAGAACTGCGCCCAGAAATTTGTACGATTGATTGCGGCTCGCTCAACTTTGGTGATGGCAATGGCCTTGTGGTGCAAACCCCCATGCAATTGCGTGAACAAGCCCGCCTGATCAAATCCTATGGTGTGAAGCCCGAAATGGAAATTTTTGACTCGGGCAATTTGTGGTTCGCCAATCAGTTGGTGAAAGAGGGTTTGATAGAGCCAAAGCCGCTTTATCAACTGTGCCTTGGCATTCCGTGGGGCGCACCCTTCAACACCGAAACTATGGCCTATCAAAAATCACAACTTCCACCAGATGCAATCTGGGCCGCGTTTTCGATTGGCCGCCAGCAATTCCATGCCGTGGCCCAAGCCGTTCTTTTGGGTGGCCATGTGCGTGTGGGGCTTGAGGATAATCTTTATCTCGACAAAGGTGTTTTTGCATCAAATGGTTCGCTGGTTGAAAAAGCGGTGAAGCTGATTGAAATGCTGGGAACAAAGGTGGCAACGCCTGCCGAAGGCCGCGACATTCTGGGATTGAAAAAATGAAAATCAAAACCGTTGGCATTGCTGGAACCGGATTGATCGGTGCAGGTTGGGCGGCCCGCCTTCTGATACGCGGGTTTAATGTGATCGCTTATGATGTTTCCCCCACAGCCGAAGCCAAGCTGAAAGCACAGATTAAAACCGCTTGGCCTTCCATGGAAAAGCTTTTGGGCAAACCAAAAAAGAAGGGCAAATTAAGCTTCACTACAGATCTGAAGGAAATGGCGGGCAAGGCCGATTTCATCCATGAAGCAGCGCCTGAACGCGAAGATCTCAAAATTAAATTGTTCAAAGATATTGATTCAATTGCTGCACCGCATGTGATTATCTCGTCATCATCATCAGGCTTTCTGCCAACCAAACTGCAATCAGAATGCAAACACCCCGAACGGGTTATCATCGGCCATCCGTTTAACCCGGTGTATTTATTGCCGCTGGTTGAAACCGTGCCCGGCGCTAAAACCTCAGCGGAAACGATGGACGCGGCAGGCCGCTATTTTGAATCCATCGGCATGCAAGTGTTGCGTTTGAAAAAAGAAATTGACGGTTATATCTGCGACCGCTTGCAAGAAGCTTTGTGGCGTGAGGCCCTTCACATTCTCGATAAAGACGTGGGCTCCACCGCTGATATTGATGACAGCATCGTTTATTCCGCCGGCATGCGCTGGGCCTTCATGGGCTCATTTCAAACTTATCATTTGGCAGGCGGCCCCGGTGGCATGCGTGATTTTATGAAGCAGTTTGACCCAACCTTAGAACTGCCATGGACAGATTTGAAATTTCCTAAATGGAATGACGCGCTTGAAACGCGTTTGATCGAAGGCTGCGAAGCCCAAGCCGGCGGCAAAACCGTTGCCCAACTGGAAGCCAAGCGCAACGCGATTTTGGTGGATATGATGAAGCTTTTCAAGAAGCACAAAATTGGTGCGGGGCTGGTTTTAGCCAAAGAACAAAAGGCCAAAAAGAAAGCGGTAAAATAAAATGCAACAGCGCGTGATGATAACCGCAGCCGCAAGTGGCATTGGCCGCGCCATCGCCAAGGCATTCCATGATGGCGGCGCAAAAGTGCATATTTGCGATGTGAACGAGCAAGCGCTTGCCGCGTTTCGCAAAGACTTTCCCGACATTGCCGCAACCCATGTGAATGTTCGTTCAGAAGGCGAGATTGACGCTTGGTTTGATGACGCGCTGGATGATCTGGGCGGCCTTGACGTGATGGTGAACAACGCTGGCATCAAAGGCCCCACAGCCCCCGTGGATGATATTGAACTAGCAGAGTGGAAAGAAACCATTGAAGTTTGCCTTGATGCGCAATTTCTTTGTGCCAGGCGTGCCGCCCCGGTAATGAAGGCCCAAGGTTCTGGCCTTATCATCAACATGTCTTCCAACGCGGGCCAATATGGGTTTGGCAATCGCACACCTTATGCTGCCGCCAAATGGGGCGTGATTGGCCTGACCAAATCTTTGGCCATTGAACTAGGCCCCCATGGCGTACGCTGCAATGCCATTTGCCCCGGCGCTGTGAAGGGAGAACGCATTATGAAAGTGGCCGCAGGCGAAGCCGCCTTAAGGGGCGTATCGGCTGAAGACGTGGCCAAGGAATTGGTCTTTGAACAATCGCTTTCGCGCTTCACTGAACCAGAGGAAGTGGCCAATCTGTGCCTGTTTCTGGCCAGCCCCGCCGCCTATATGATCAATGGCCAAGACATCGCCATTGACGGCCATATCGAAACTTTTCACATCAGGTCCAAATGAATTTCGCCCTCACCGAAGAACAAGAAATGATTGTTAAAACCACGCGAGACTTTGTCGAGCGTGAACTTTATCCCCATGAAGCCGAAGTGGAGGCAACTGGCGTGCTGCGTCCCGAATTGCGCGATCAACTCAAAGCCAAGGCAATGATTGCCGGGCTTTATGCCGCCAACATGCCCGCCGAAGTGGGCGGCGCTGGGCTTGATACGTTAACGTGGTGCCTATACGAGCGCGAACTCGGTAAAGCATCCTATGCACTGCATTGGAATTGCGTGTTCCGGCCTTCCAACATTCTGCTGGCCTGCAATGATGAACAGCGTGAAAAATATCTGTTCCCCGCTATCAAGGGCCAGGCCTCAGATTGTTTAGCGTTAACGGAACCCGGCATCGGCTCAGATTTGCGCGGCATGAAGACTTTCGCCAAACTAGATGGTGATGATTTTATCATCAACGGTACCAAGCATTTTATCAGCCATGCCGATGAAGCAACCTTCGTAATTTTGTTCGCAGCCACTGGCGAAGAAGAAACTTCGCGCGGGCCAAAAAAGTTGATCACGGCGTTCTTGATCGACAAGGGCACCAAAGGTTTCACGGTGCGCGATGGTTATAAAAATGTGTCCCATCGCGGTTATCAAAACTGCATATTGGAATTCAATGATTGTCGTGTCCACAAAAGCCAAATCTTGGGCCAAGTTCATAAAGGCTTTGAAGTGGCCAATGAATGGCTGGGGGCAACCCGTTTGCAAGTGGCCAGCACATGTTTGGGCCGGGCTGATCGCGCTTTGAAACTGGCCACGCAATATGCCGTTGATCGCCAACAATTCGGCCAACAGATTGGCAAATTTCAAGGTGTGAGTTTCAAACTGGCCGATATGGCCATGGAGTTGCGCGCCGCTGAACTTCTAACATTGGAAGCCGCCTGGAAGTTTGATCAAAAAACCGTAACCGAAATGGATATGGCCATGGCAAAATTAAAAGCCACTGAAGCATTGGCCTTGATTGCCGATGAAGCCATTCAAATTCATGGCGGCATGGGCCTGATGAGCGATTTGCCCCTTGAACGCATTTGGCGTGATGCACGCGTTGAACGCATCTGGGAAGGCACCAGCGAAATTCAGCGCCACATCATTTCCCGCGCCATGTTAAGGCCGCTGGGTGGATAAAGTGCAACGTCTTCTTAATCCCGGCTCCATCGCCTTCATCGGCGGCAATGAATGTGCCATTGCCATTACCCGCACAAGAGAGCTGGGCTTTGCTGGAAAAATTTGGGCAGTTCACCCCAAGCGCGAAGAGCTGGGCGGCATTGCCACTGTGAAATCAGTTGATGATATTACAGGCCCAATTGATGCTGCCTTTGTTGCGGTAAAGCGTGAGCCCACCGTTGAAATTGTGCGCCAACTTCGCGCCAAAAATTGTGGCGGCGCTGTTATCTATGCGGCAGGCTTTGCCGAAGCCGGTGCTCTTAATCTGCAAGCTGATCTTCTCAAAGCCGCAAATGGCATGCCCCTGCTCGGCCCCAATTGTTATGGCTTTGTCAACACGCTGTCACGCTGCGCCTTGTGGCCCGATGAACATGGCTTGGAGATTCGCGAACGTGGCGTGGCTATCATCACCCAATCTGGCAACATTGCCTGCAACTTTGGCATGAGCCGCCGCGCGCTTCCTTTGGCCAGCCTGTTCGCGATTGGTAACCAAGCCGATGTTGATATGGCCCGCATGTTGGAAGCTCTGTGTACTGATGATCGCATCACCGCCATCGGTTTACACATCGAAGGCTTGAAAGATATTGCCGCTTTTGCCAAGGCAGCCGAACTGGCGCGACACCACAAAAAACCCGTCATCGCACTCAAAACCGGTCGTTCTGAACAAGGTGCCAAAGTGACGATGAGCCACACATCATCTCTCTCTGGTTCAGATAATCTTTACGACGCGCTGTTTGAACGCCATGGCATTGCGCGGATGAAATCTGTGACCGCATTTGCTGAAACGCTAAAGTTCCTGCATCATGGCGGCCCAATCAACGGGTCGCGCTTGGTGTCGATGAGTTGCTCTGGCGGCGAGGCAGCGTTGGTTGCCGATATGGAACTGGAAAAAGACGTAAGCTTCCCGCCCTTCAATGCGCAAACCAAGTCAAAAGTTGCCGCAACGCTCAATGAGTTTGTGAGCATCGACAACCCATTGGATTATCACACTTTCATTTGGGGCGATGAGGCAAAGCTTGAAGCCACTTTCACGGCAACGCTTTCTGGCGGCTTTGATGTAGGCATGTTGATTTTGGATGTGCCAACCCACCCGCATATGAACCCCGCCGCGTGGTATAAAACCTCTCGCGCCTTCACAGCTGCGGCAAAGGCTAACACAGCCCGCGCAGTGATTGTGGCCAGCTTGCCAGAATCCATGCCGCTTGAAATGGCAGCTCAGCTGAGTGCTGAAAACATAACACCGATGATGGGCCTCGATGATGCGCTGACAGCGTTTGAGGCCGCGGCGTTTATTGGCAACAATTGGAAACAACAGCCTTTCGTTGCTCCTCATCCAGCCAAAAGCGAAATCCCAGCCTTCGCGGTGATAACGGAATTTGCCGGAAAACAATTGCTGAAAAAATTTGACGTACAAATCCCTGACGGAAAAATTTGCACAGCCGCCGAAGCCGTGAACACAGCCAACGCGATGGGCTATCCCGTTGCGCTAAAAATCTCATCTGCCACAATTCTGCATAAAACCGAAGTCGGCGGCGTTGCACTCAATCTTAAATCCGCAGCCGAGGTTGAAGTTGCGGCCCACCGCATGTCTAAACTTGGCAATGAACTGTTAATAGAAAAAATGGTGCAAGGTGCCGTGGCTGAACTGATCATCGGCATCACGCGTGACCCTCAATTTGGTTTGGCATTGGTGGTTGGTGCAGGTGGAGTTTTCACCGAATTTCTCAAAGATTCTGTCACGTTGCTGCTTCCCTGTTCGGAAGATGAAATCATCCGTGCACTGAGAAAACTGAAAGTATGGAAACTCGTTGAAGGGTTCAGAGGCAAATCTGGCGATCAACACGCAGTGATCGAAGCCATAAAATCTGTGGGCAAATTTGCTGCCGCCTATGCTGACCACATTGAAGAACTTGATATCAACCCGCTTTTCGTACTGCCAAAGGGCGCTGTTGCCGCTGATGCACTTATAAAGATGAGAAAACTATGACATCACCCATAGAAACAACACGCAACGGCTCTGTTCTTGAAGTCACCTTAAATCGCCCCAAGGCCAACGCCATAGATGCCGTCACAAGCCGCATTATGGGAGACGTGTTTGCGTCCTTTCGTGACGACCCCACATTGCGAGTGGCCATTCTTACAGGTGCTGGCGAAAAATTCTTCTGCCCCGGTTGGGATTTAAAGGCGGCAGCAGCAGGCGAAGCGCCTGATTCAGATTATGGTGTTGGCGGCTTTGGCGGCTTGCAACAATTGCCAGGCCTCAACAAGCCTGTCATTTGCGCCGTGAACGGTTTGGCCTTTGGCGGTGGCTTTGAAATTATGATCTCTTGCGACATCATCATCGCAGCAGAACACGCAACTTTTGCCCTGCCGGAAATTCGTTCAGGA
>JANXRO010000188.1 GCA_025356765.1 Hyphomicrobiales bacterium
GCCCAACCCGAATGCCATGATGAAAATCGGCGCCAAAACAATGCGTGGAATGGCGTTCAAAACTTTAATGTAGATTGAAAACACATCAGCTGCAAATTTGTTGCGCCCCAAAGCAATGCCCACCAGAATGCCTACAACTGACCCCGTAAGAAAGCCAAGAATGGCTTCCTCCATCGTGACCCAGATTTGATACCACAGCGAACCCAATGATGTGCCCTCTCGCACCCAAGTGACCAAACGCCAAAAAATTTCGGTGGGCATTGAAAAGAAAAATGGATCAATTGCCCCACTGCGCGCGCCAAATTCCCAGCCCCCGAATATCAATGCCAAGATGATCAAGCGAATGGCAATAACCCAACGCCCGCGATTTATGCGCGCACGTGTGGCAGCGGTTTCAATTTCAAAATCGCTGCTCATCCGTTGCGCCTCACATTGTGGCTGCGTTGAACTTCTTCCCGCAAATCATTCCAGATCAATTTTGAAAGGGCAATAAATTTCTCGTCATAGCGAATTTCAGAGGTGATGCGCGGCCTTGGCAAATCAATGGTGTAGGATGATTTCACTGTGGCGGGACCAGATGTGAGCACATAAACCTTATCGGCCAAGGCAATGGCTTCATCCAGATCATGGGTAACAAACACAACGCAAGCTTTGTCTTGGCTCCACAGTTTCAACAACTCATCTTGCATCAAAATCCGCGTTTGCACATCCAATGCCGAGAATGGTTCATCCATCAATAAAATTTCAGGTTTATTGATAAAAGTTTGGGCCAAAGCCACACGCTTTCTCATGCCTCCCGAAAGTTGATGCGGATAATGATTTTCAAATCCTCCAAGCCCCACGCGCGAAATCCAATCCATCGCTCAAGCTTTGGCATCTGCTTTTGATTGCCCGCGAAAAACCGGCCCCGCCATCACGTTACCCAGAACGGATTTCCACGGGAAAAGCGCATCAGCCTGAAACACAAATCCAATGCGTGGATCAATGCCTGAGACGGGTTTACCCATCACCAAAACCTGGCCGCTGCTGGCGGGCGCCAAGCCTGTGATCAAATTCAAAGTCGTGGATTTTCCACAACCAGTGGGGCCAACAATGGCCACAAACTGCCCACGTTCAACCGTCATCGTAAAATCTCTCAACGCGGTAAGAGATTTACCATCTGGTGTTACGAAGCGGCGATTAACGTGAACAAGTTCGATGACAGATTGGGCCATTGCGGTCTTTCAAACATACCGCCAGCCCCGCTTGTCGCGCGGGCTGACGTGTGTTGGTTCTTGCGCTTATTTGGCTTTTTCCACAAACTCTGATGTGAAGGTTTTGGCCAAATCAATCGTTTTGCCCTTCATCGTTTCCTTATAGCTCAAAACCGCCAGAACAGTGGCAGGCCCATCAGCCGGCATTTTGCCATCGGCCGTAAACATTCCTTTGCCAGCGTCCAAAGCTGCAACATAGCCGTCTTTATCGCCAACGTAATAATCAGCAGGCATTTTATCCGCAATTTCTGCCGCTGTGTGTGTGTTGATGAATTTCATGGTTTTCACAAAGGCATTGGCCAGTTTTTGTGTTTCGGCCTTATGGGCATCAACCCAAGATGTTTGCATATAAAGGCTTGCAGCAGGATAGGTTCCCCCCAAAACTTTTTTGGTGCCATCAACCGTTCGCATATCAATCAACACTTTGCCCAATCCACTTTTCACAATGCGGGAAATGGTGGGTTCCGTGGTCATGCCCGCTTGAATTTTATCTTGCTGCATGGCCGCAATGAATGTGTTGCCGGCACCGACAGGAACCGACGTGATATCAGAAATTTTTAAACCAGATTTGGTGGCCAAAAATTGCGTGAGGAAATTGGTCGAAGAGCCAAGGCCTGTCACACCCAAGCTTGCGCCTTTGAAGTCGGCCGCAGATTTAATCTCGGGGTGTTTGTTGGAAACAATTTCAACCTCGCCCGGCGCTTGGCTCATTTGCACAACAGATTCAACAATTTTGCCTTTTGATTGCAGATCAACACAATGATCATAAAAGCCAACAACGCCTTGTACAGCACCGGCAAGCATTTCATTTTCGGCATCGACACCGGCAGGCTCGCTGACAAGATCAACATTCAAGCCTTCGTCTTTGAAATAGCCAAGTTGCTCGGTTAGTTTTGCTGGCAAATAAATCTGCTTTTCAACGCCACCCACCATCAATGTGATTTTGTCGTCCGCACGCGCCATTGGCATTGTTGAAATCATGCTGATAACCGCAACAGCTTGCAGAAGTATTGAACGAAGTTTCATGGTATCCTCCCAGATTGTGCGAATTTTTCACACTTATTGTGTTGAAGCTTAAGCACAATCAGCAATTGCCGCAACAATAAGGGGCTTATTCCCTATATTAAACTTCTGCAAGATTTTGCAAATCAACTGAAAGCAGCTATCAGCCACCCAATGATTTCTCGCCGTAAATTTTTAACCCACATTGCTGCGCCCACCACCTTAGGCTTGATCACCTATGCTTTTGTGATTGAGCCAGATTTTATGTTGCAGGTGACAAGGCGCAAAATCTCGCTCCCGAACTGGACACCGGGTTTGAAGTTGCGCGCGCTCACCATCACTGACCCGCATTTGGTCGAACCCTATATGTCGCTGGCGCGGTGGCAGAAAATTATTCAAACTGCTAACGACCTTCAGCCCGATATTATTTTTATGTTGGGTGATTATGTTTCAAACATCACCAAAATTGGAACGCCGGTGCCAGTTGCGAAAACCGCCAAGGCCGCAGCAAAATTATACGCTCCGCTGGGCGTGTTCAGCATCAATGGCAACCATGATTGGTGGAGCGATGCCGTGGCCCAAAAGCTGCAAAAAGGCCCGCCCGAAGCCCAAAAGGCTTTTGAGGATGCGGGAATTCCGGTTCTGGCCAACTCAGCCGTTCGCTTGATGAAAGATGGCATGCCCTTCTGGGTGACAGGCACAGACAGTATGATTGCCATTCGTATTGCCCGCCAAGATTTTATTGGCTTTGACAGTTTAGAACGCACCTTGGGCCAGGTGACAGACAACGCCCCGATTATCCATCTGGCGCACGAGCCTGATCTGTTCGTCAAGATGCCAGACCGTGTATCCCTCACATTATCAGGCACACACCCACGGCGGCCAAGTGCGCATTGGTGGCTATTCACCCGTAGTGCCTTCGTCTTATGGCAACCGTTTTGCTTATGGCCATATCATCGAAAATGGCAGGCATTTGGTGGTGTCTAGCGGCCTTGGGTGTTCAACAGTTCCACTGCGTTTTGGCGTTCCACCAGAGATCAGCATTCTAGAGTTGAGCTAAATAGAAGATTCAAAACTTAACTCTTTTTCAACACCGGATGAACCCTGAACATGCCTTCGGGAATTTGCTCAAAATCAATCACCGCGCCATTCATCATTTGGGCGGATGGTGAAACCAGATAAGCCACCAGATCAGCAATATCTTCAGGTAAAATCAAACGACCAGAGGGCATTTGCTTTGAAACAGTCACGCTCCAATCTTGTGGAAGCCCATGATACTGGGTTTGCAAAGCCTGCTCTCCCTCAGTCAACGCCCAACCCAAATTAATGCAAAAACTGCGAATGCCTGCCCAAGCATATTCTTGCGCAGCATGTTTGGTCAAAGCCACCAAGGCGGCCTTGCTGGCGCTATAGGCGGCCAAGTGCGGCGGGCCACCGTGGGCTATCATCGAGGCCACGTTGATGATGGTTCCAGCCTTCATCACTTTGGCTGCTTCCTGCATCAAAAACAGCGGGGCCTTCACATTCACATCAAACAACGCATGATAATTTTGCAGCGTAATATCAGCCACGCTGCCTCTTTGTGTGTTGCCAGCGGCATTAATCAAAACATCAAGCCGCCCAAACTTTTCCATACAAAAAGCAACGGCCTTGGCTGGCGTTGTATCATCGCGCAAATCAACCGCAATCATTTCAACACGGCCCAATTTTGATAAAACCGTTGCTTCCTGCTTCAGGCGGCTTTCATTCCGGTCAAGCAGAGCCACGCCGGTAAAACCCTCTTTCAAAAGTTTTGCGGCGGCCCCTGCCCCAATGCCCTGCGCGCCACCTGTTATTAATGCAACGCGGCTCATGTATCAGTCCGCAATAATAATCCGGGCGTGCCGAGGGCCATATTTTTGAACCAGCGCATAAAGTTCTGCGGCATGTTCGGGAGAAAGGCGCACACAGCCATGCGAGGCCGGATGTCCAAGAGAACGGATGTGATAGCTTCCATGGATGGCGTTGCCACCGGAGAAGAACACTGAATGTGGCATAGGCGAATTGTCATACTTTTTAGAATAATACACCGCAGCGAGTCGTTGAACCCCAAAAGTGCCATGCGGGGTGTGATAACCGCGCCCCGCTGTTGAAACGGGCCAGGTGCCATAAGACCAGCCGTTGACAGAAACCTCAATGCTTTGACTGGACACATCAACTCTGGCCACAACAACTGGCTTTTCTGCCAGGCGCTTTTTATGTTTTGCGTGATGTATCTTATGATGAGTGTGGCCGTGCAAATGATAATGTTTGCCATTGTGCCACATGTGATTGTGATTTTTGTGGCGGTGCCCCTGGGCATCCACGTCCCCTGTCATCAGACCAAAAGAAAACGCCGCAAAAAGCAACGCAAGTGTAGAACGACTCATAACAAACTCCCATCAAAGCGGCCTCCTCAACGGAAATTCACTGTTGCAGGGAAAATGGAACTGCGCAAACTTATGCTTAAATTATAGTAAAAATTCGCGGCCTGTTTTAACGCGCGCCACGCCATCATAGTTGATGATATCGGCCGTGGCATAAGTTTCAGTCAGCGTTGCTGGAAGGAATGATCCTGTGCCAACCATATCAAGGGGTGCTTTGGCAGCACCCATGATTTGGCACTTTTGCGGATCAAATCCTGAAGACGCAACAATCATCGCTGATTTATAGCCAGCATCATCCAAAGCCCGCCTGGCATAAATAATTGAAGCCACTGAAACGCCTTTGCCAAACAAAATACGCCGCACTTTGTCGACCAAGATGTTGTTGGGGTCCATCTGAAATGCCCGCCCGCCGAGCACCGTTTCAACGATGGAATATTCGCCTTTGACGTTCAGCCATTCGCCCACAAGATCGACAGATTTTTCATAGTCTAAACCTTCGGCAAAACGCCCGCCGTGCGTGTCTAATCTGATGCCGAAAGTTTTGCCGTGGTTTTGCAATTTGGCTTCTTCATAAAACCATTTGGCACAACGCAATGCGTCCTTAATTTCTTCGCCGGTGTAATCCACCAATGCGATCAAAGATTTTGCTTCAGGAATTGTTTGGTTGAACAATTTCATTGCGGCAAGCACATCACCGCCAGCATAGCCCACAAGCGCGTGGGGCATTGTTCCTATTCCACCGTTTGAGCCAAAGAAAGGTGCCGTTAAATCTTGGCTAGAGCCCACAAAACCTTTAACCGTTGGGTCGGCCAACCTTGCAGCTTCGCTGCCCACTTTGGCGCCATAAGCGGCAAGAATATTCATTTCAGCGCCCGAACCGTGGCGCGCATGCATATCCATAAAACCCGCTGAAGGAATGGCGCGGCACATTTCATAAGCATTGTTGGCAGACACACAAGGAAAGCCAATTTTCTGCAGCATCAAAGTTTCAATTTCTGAAAGCCTCTTCATGGAACCCGTAATTTCCAGAAGCTTTTTTTCAGAAGGCACAACTTCCCCCTCTTCAACGAAACGCTTGATTTTTGCGTCTGGCACAAAATGGTTCACCAGACGAATAACTGGCTCTAGGGCCGCCACCACGCGCCTGCGCATGAAGATGGCAAACGTCACCTGCGCATCACCATGGGCTGCCACAATGCGGCTGGTGTTGGTAAAATATTTATCTGTTTGCGCCGAAAGTGGCCCAGCGGCCTCAACCAGTGTGATTAACCGATTGAGCACCTGGGCTTGGGCTTCATTCAAGCTCATTTCTGAAATCCACTGTTCCAGCCAGAAACACCAAGCCGCAACACGTCATTGTCTGTCACAGCCGCCAAAAATGTGTAACCCAGTTTCACATATTCCTTGGCAATTTCAGGGCTGCCCGCAAAAGCGCCACTAACCAATTTGTGCTTTTCAGCAGCCGCATGAATAATTTTCATCGCCGCAATGTTGGCGACGCTGGTGCGGTTCAACTCTGCGCCCTTTGATAAGGCGATCGACAAATCACTTGGCCCTACAAACAAACCATCAAGACCCGGTACGGATGCAATCTCGTCCACCAGATCTAGCGCTTCCTGGGTTTCAATCATCGCGAAAACCAATGTGTTGTTGTTGGCCTTTTTAAGATAGTCAGCTGCACTTAAACCCGAAGCCTGCACCATGGCATAACCGCCCCAGGAACGTTGACCCATAGGTGGATATTTGGCAGATTTCACCAAGGCTTCGGCTTGCGCACGCGAATTGATCATCGGCGCAATCACAACAGATGCGCCCATATCAAACGCTTGGCCGATCAACCCGGGGTCATTCCACAATACCCGAATAACGCAAGGCTTTGACGCGGCAACAATGGCAGACACCATCGGGTTGGCTTGGTCCATGCCAATCAAACCATGCTGCATATCCAAACACACGCCATCGAGCGCCGTTCGGGCCAACTGCCCAGCCAACTGAGAGCCCGGCATGCCCATCCAAGAAAAGCAAAACGGTGTGCCATCATGCAGGCGCGCGCGCAAATCCATCAGGCTTCTGCCTGGATTTGGCCTGTGGCAATAACCAGCTTTTCAGCCAGTTGGTTTCGAATATCATGTTCGGTTATGGCAACCTTCTTAGCGGCAAAATCTGCCACAAGCTTGCGCACAACATCTTCGTCGCCCGGTTCTTCCAAATCCGCAAGGATGATTGATTTTGCATAAGCCCCGGCATCTTTGCCTTTCAGGCCCAAATGTTCGGCCGCCCACAGGCCTATAAGCTTGTCGCGCCGCGCCAAAGCTTTAAAATGCGCTTCTTCATCATGGGCAAATTTGCCTTCGGCAGCTTTTTCGCGATCATTAAATGTAGTCATGGCTCGTGGACTCCCTAATCTGTTGTTCCGAGATAGCCATGCCGCCCCACCAAATCAACCTTGAAAAATCAATTGTGCATCGCAACATATACGTTTAGAAGCCAGATTTTCCACAGCAGTGCTTTTTTCAACTTTGGCCCTGCCTAAACATGATAGTGTGATCTTGGAGTAGCATTGGGGATTCTTTCTATGAACAGTCGGCGAACCCGCATTTATGAAGGCAAGGCCAAGATTATATATGAAGGGCCTGAGCCGAACACCGTGATTGTTCATTTTAAAGATGACGCCACGGCTTTTAATGCTGAAAAAAAGGCAGTGATCGAAGGCAAAGGTGTGTTGAACCAACGCATCAGCGAGTTTTTGTTCACCAAGCTGAATGATATTGGCTTGCCCACGCACTTCCTGCGTTCGCTCAACATGCGCGAGCAATTGGTGCGAGAAGTGGAGATCATCCCGCTTGAAGTTGTGGTGCGAAATGTGGCCGCAGGTTCACTTGCCAAGCGTTTAGGCTTGGAAGAAGGCACGGCCCTGCCCCGTTCCATCATCGAATGCTATTACAAAAACGATAAGCTAGGCGACCCGATGGTGAATGAAGAACACATCACTGCCTTTGGTTGGGCCACACCAATGGAATTGGATGACATCATGCACATGTCCATCCGCATCAATGATTTCCTCACTGGGTTGTTCTTGGGCATTGGCATTAAGCTTGTTGATTTCAAATTGGAATTTGGCCGCTTTGTTGAAAATGACATGATGCGTATCGTTCTGGCTGATGAGATCAGCCCAGATTGCTGCCGCTTGTGGGACATGCGCAACAACAACGCGAAAATGGATAAAGACATTTTCCGTCGTGATCTGGGCAACTTGGTCGACGCCTACCACGAAGTGGCAAAGCGTTTGGGCATCATTCAACCCAATGAACAGCCAGAACGCTCCAAGCCCAAACTGGTCAAGACAGATTTATAACTCCTCCCCCTTGCGGGGAGGCGAAAGCAAAAAGATGAAAGCCAAAATTAAAGTAACCCTTAAAAACGGTGTGTTGGACCCGCAAGGCAAAGCCATTGAGGGTGCCTTAGGCTCCATGGGTTTTGGCGGCGTTGGCAGCGTGCGCCAAGGCAAATATTTTGAAGTCGATCTCACTGAAACCGACAGAGCAAAAGCCCAAACCACGTTAAAAGCCATGTGCGAAAAGCTCATCGCTAACACTGTCATCGAAAACTATGAGATTGAGCTTTCGTGAAATCTGCTGTCATCACTTTCCCCGGCATTAATCGCGAACGCGATATGATGATGGCGCTTGAAGCCACAACAGGCATTAAGCCCATCTCTGTGTGGCATGCTGAAGCGACCCTGCCTGATGTTGATCTTGTCGTAGTGCCCGGTGGGTTTTCTTATGGTGATTATTTGCGCTGCGGTGCTATTGCCGCTCGCTCACCCATCATGGCAGATATCAAAGCCAAAGTCTTGAAAGGACTCAAGGTTCTGGGGGTTTGCAATGGTTTTCAAATTATCACTGAAGCAGGTTTGCTGCCCGGCGCATTGGTGCGAAATGCGGGGCTTAAATTTGTCTGCCGTGAAGTGCGTCTGAAAGTTGAAAATACCAACACGTATTTCACCAATAAAATGGCCAAGGGGCAGATCATCTCGTGCCCCGTGGCTCACGGCGAAGGCAATTATATTTGCGATGCGGAAACGCTGAAGGAACTTGAAGGCGAAGGCCGCGTGGTGTTTCGTTATGCCGAAGGTTCAAACCCCAACGGCGCATTGAACGACATTGCAGGCATTGTGAACGCAAAGGGCAACGTCATCGGTATGATGCCCCACCCCGAAAATATGATTGAGCCTTTGCACGGAAAACAAGATTGTTTGGCGCTGTTTGAAAGCCTGCTGGCCGCTTAAACTTTCTCTAACCAGCCTTGATATGTCACCATCGGCCCAAACACGGGCAATATAACTTCAACGTGAAAGTTAAACCGCCCATCTTTGCCACGTTCAAAAAACTTGCCGCGCGGCAACAGAGACTTTGGCATGGCAATTCCAAACACGCGCCAGTGCCTTAATATCAATTCCAATCGGCCCCCATTTTCAACCACAGCCATGGCAACTGAAACCGGCCCGAAGCTTTCAACAATCAAGCCCGCATCTTTTCCATGTCCCAAGCGCTGGGTTGATTGCATGACCTTGCCTGCAAAATTTCTTCGCCAAACTTCACCCTGTTCGGAAACTTCAATCTCAACATCCACGGCGCAGGCTTGTTGCGCGGACGGAAACTTGAATAGTCTGCGAGTGAATGATGCCAACACGCCACCGCCTGTTGTAATTTTCGCTTGTCCGCTCATTTTAAAAGTTCGCTGGGCAGAATGAAAATCTTGCAACGGCTTATCAAGTTTTAAAAACGCATCAGCCAATACAGCCTGATAAATGCTGCACCCAACTGCACCCATTTTGCGCTGACCTGTTTTGATTCCATAAAGATCAAACCAAGGTTGGTAATCGGCAAGGCTTAAATCATCATGCCCAGACCTTGCGCCCGCTTTGGGCAATTTGCCATCCGCCGCCTTCACAATAATTGCAGCAACAGCCATAGACGGGATTAGAGGCCCGCCTTCTCCCTCAGCCAAAAGATGCCAGCTTAAATCTTGCGGAACACTACTTTTGCGTCCTGTCATCTGCAACACAAAGCCGCCACGGTGTTCACCCCACCGCACGGTGTTGACCACAAAATTCATCAGTGGGGCCAAAGGTAAAAGAGATTTTAAAGCACCAAGCTTCACCAAACCCGCCGCAATCCACAACAACCGATGCAGCGCCGCAGGCGTTGGTCCAGCGCCAACCCAGATGGTTTTCAAATCTGGCCAAACCCAATTCAAAACTTTCAGATCAGGAACCTCTGTCAAAGCAAATCGAATGGGCGGCAATGGAATTGTTCCGGGCACATGAACCTGCATCACGCGGCTGTCATAAAACCCAGCCGCTTTTGTCCAACTGCCATCGCGCAGAATATCAACGGGTTGCCCCGCATAACTGGCAATGGCTTTAATCACATTGATGCCGACACCCGCAAAAGGCGAAGGCGCAATACCGGCCTGAATCGTAAAAACTTCATCAAGCTGGGACGCTAAAACCTTGCCAACGGCAGCAGAAAGCACTGGAAAACTGCTGATGCCTGACAAAACAACAACGCCCGCTGATTTTGCGGCTTCGTCCATCTGCGCGATGTCTTCAACAAACGTAGCACCATCCGCAAGATCAAGATAATTTATGCCATGCTCAATACATGCGCGCGGCAATGCATAAGCGTCTGTCCCATAAATTTGAAACGGCCCTGAAGCATCCACCACAAAATCTGGCTTTAATTCTTTTATTGTGTGTGGAGCATTTCGGTCAAATTCCACGGCAATCAGCTGTGCTTTGGCGCTGGATCGTGCTTCACAAAAAGCCCTCGCTGCAACAATGTTGCGCCCCGCCACCAGCAGCGTGAGATGATTGCTTCCCAGCAATAAATCAACCAACCGCCCGCCAAAAGTGCCATAGCCGCCGACAATTAAAACTCTCATCGGAAAGGCCGAACGCTGTCAGATTTTTTCGATCGAAGATTCGGCTGTTTCATATCTTCCAGTTTAGGCAAACCAGCTTGCCATCGCATGAACGTGTTGCCGCAGGCAGCGATATGCAAAAACTTGTTTGCGAAAAAATTGAGTTAATTATTCCTGAATTATTTCAGATTTCATTCAGCCTAAACACAGTTAACACTAGGCTAACCATGAATTTCGGGTGAATGTTTCAGTTGTCCACAGACTGAACCTGTGAACAACTGAAACCAATTTCAACAAGAAAGATTTTCAAATGTTTGCAGCATTTTTCAAAACTTCCCACGATGAAACCGAACGCCAAATCAAGATCGAAAGCGAATTTGCCTTGCATGATCGCATGGTCAAAATGCTTCGGAACCATTCAAGAATAGCATGGACAGCGCCGCCAGTGGAACTTCCTTCGCGCACTGGGGTGAAAAAACCCCTATCAATTCGCACTGCAATTAGCGCCATTCATTGACGTTTTAAAAACCTCAATTGCAGACCGACGCGACCGGCCCGTCATTTTAACCACACCTTTAATATGCAGGTAACTTCCCAAGTTTACCGTGCTTCTCGATGCGGGGAAGCACGTAACTTGGAGAGTATTGTGAAAAGTTCTGTTTTTGATCGACAAAAGACCGAAGACTCGCGAACAGCAGAGCTGAAAAAACTCGCCGATGCTTTGCAAAGACCAGTTCATCCAGATGTGTTACCCCAAAAAGCCGATGAAAAACCAGCGCAATAACTTCAAGAAACATTTGTGAATCTGCGCTGGCCCCATTAAACGGCTGGCCATGACAAAGCTTGGCTCAGACGTTACCATCACCCCAGAAATTGTGGCCGCCCATGGTTTAAAGCCTGATGAATATCAGCGCTTTCTGAGCCTGCTGGGCCGCACACCCACAATCACCGAATTGGGCATTTGTTCGGCCATGTGGAACGAACATTGTTCTTATAAATCATCCAAGAAATGGCTGAAGCAGCTTCACACCAAGGGCAAGCGCGTGTTGATTGGACCCGGCGAAAACGCTGGCGTTATCGACATTGATGATGGCCAGGCAATCGTCTTCAAAATGGAAAGCCACAACCATCCGTCATTCATCGAACCTTACCAAGGTTCAGCAACCGGCGTTGGCGGCATTTTGCGCGATGTGTTCACCATGGGTGCAAGGCCAATTGCAGCCTTAAACGCCTTGCGCTTTGGCAGCCCTGATCATCCCAAAACCCGCCACTTGGTTTCAGGCGTGGTGGCGGGCGTTGGCGGTTATGGCAATTCATTCGGCGTGCCCACCATCGGCGGCGAAGTGAATTTCCACGAAAGTTATAATGGCAACATTCTGGTCAACGCCATGGCCGTGGGCATTGCTGATAAAGACAAACTGTTCCTCTCCAAAGCCCAAGGTGTGGGCCTGCCTGTGGTTTATCTGGGTGCTAAAACTGGCCGTGATGGCATTCATGGTGCCACCATGGCATCCGCCGAATTTGATGATAAGGCCGAAGAAAAACGCCCCACCGTGCAAGTGGGTGACCCCTTCACCGAAAAATGTTTGCTGGAAGCCTGTTTGGAATTGATGGCATCTGGTGCTGTGATCGCCATTCAAGATATGGGGGCCGCTGGGCTAACATCTTCGGCTGTTGAAATGGGTGCCAAGAGCGATTTAGGCATTGAACTTGATCTGGATAAAGTGCCTTGCCGCGAAGAAGGCATGACCGCTTATGAAATGATGTTGTCTGAAAGCCAAGAGCGTATGCTCATGGTTCTGCGTCCAGAGCTAGAAAAACAGGCCGAAGCCATTTTCCACAAATGGGGCTTAGATTTCGCCATAATAGGCAAGACAACCAACACCTTGCGCTTTGTTATTAAACATGAAGGTGAAGTGAAGGCCGATTTGCCCATCAAGCAAATGGGAGACCTTGCCCCCGAATATGATAGGCCTTGGGTTGAACCCAAAAAGCTGCCTTTTCTGACAGATGTGCCAGCCCCCGCTGATTTGAAGGCGGCGATTATGAAAATTATGGGAAGCCCAGATATGTGTTCGCGCCGCTGGGTGTGGGAACAATATGACTCTTTGATAGGCAGCAACACGGCCCAAATTCCGGGTGGTGATGCAGGCGTGATGCGCGTTGGCCCCAACAAGGCCATTGCCGTTTCAACGGATGTTACGCCGCGCTATGTGCAGGCCGATCCGTTTGAAGGCGGCAAGCAAGCCGTTGCGGAAACATGGCGCAACCTCACCTGCGTGGGTGCAGACCCCATCGCCATCACGGATAATTTGAATTTCGGCAATCCTGAAAAGCCCGAGATCATGGGCCAAATTGTCATGGCACTGAAAGGCATCGATGCCGCTTGTAGGGCTCTGGATTACCCTGTCGTTTCGGGCAACGTGTCGCTTTACAATGAGACCAATGGCCAAGCCATTTTGCCCACACCAGCCATCGGTGGCGTGGGCCTTCTCAAAGATTTAAGCAAAATGACAACCAAGCATTTTAAAACTGCGGGTGATGTTATTTTGCTAGTTGGCGGACACGGCACGCATTTGGGCCAATCCATTTACCTTCGTGAAATTTTCGGCCGCGAAGAAGGGGCACCCCCACCGGTGGATTTGGCTGTTGAGAAAAAACACGGCGATTTCATCCGTAGGCTGATAAATAGTAGAAGCCTGACTGCGGTGCATGATATTTCTGACGGCGGCCTTGTAACCGCAGTCATCGAAATGGCGCTGCCCTCAAACTTGGGCGCAGTGCTAGATGATGTGGATTATGTGGCATTGTTTGCCGAAGACCAAGCGCGCTATGTAATCACCGCCACGCCAGAAAACGCAGCAAAAATCTTAGAATCTGAAATGCCCGTTCAGAAGATTGGCACAGTCAACGCATCGCCAACAATCACCATCGGCAAAATCGAAATCACCATTGCAGATCTTCGCCAAGTCCACGAAGATTGGTTCCCGAAATATATGGCAGGCTAAGGTTGGCTCAATAATGCGGCGGTTTTTGCTGGGCGGCTGTGTCTGCGGGTTCAAGTGATTGCAGCTCTTCACCAAAGCGCCGCAGCTGGGCTTCCAGCGCTTCAATCTTTTTCCATTGCGCGGTGATCACATCGTTCAATTCAGCAATTGTTTGATCTTGATGCGCCATGCGCATTTCAAGTTCATCAAGGCGTGTTGCAGTTTCTGTCATCACACTCTCCTAAAAGCAAAACGGCGAGGTTTCCCCCGCCGTTCCAAAATAAATCCGTTAAAAAAATTAACGCGAATAGAATTCCACAACCAAGGCTGGCTGCATTTGCACTGGATAAGGCACATCGCCAAGTGAAGGAATGCGGGTCAATTTCGCTGTCTTGCCGTTTGTTTCAACATAGTCTGGCACATCGCGTTCAGCAGTAGCCAAAGCTTCTTGAACAACAACCATTTCTTTGGCTTTGTCTGAAAGCTCGATCACATCGCCAACCTTCACTTTAATCGAAGCAATGGTCACGCGCTTGCCGTTCAACTTCAAATGGCCATGGCTGACCAATTGGCGGGCCGCAAATACAGTGATGGCAAACTTGGCGCGATAAACCACAGCATCCAAACGGCGTTCCAACAAACCAATCAGATTTTCAGAGCTATCGCCCTTCATACGCAAGGCCATGGCATAAGATGCACGGAATTGCTTTTCGCTGATATTGCCATAATAGAACTTCAACTTTTGCTTGGCGCGCAACTGCGTGCCGAAATCTGAAATCTTGCCCTTGCGGCGTTGACCATGTTGGCCGGGGCCATATTCGCGCTTGTTGACAGGAGACTTGGGGCGGCCCCAAATGTTCTCGCCCATGCGGCGGTCAATTTTATACTTGGCGTCTAAACGCTTTGTCATTTTTCTGTTCCTTTACGGTTGCCACATAAATTTCACAAAAAAGCCGGCTGGCCTCCCCGCAATTCACGCTGGCGTATAACCCACCCTCCTCTGCCGATAATCTGGCTGACAGTTCGTTCAATGAACAAACACAGGCAAGAAAAACAGGGCATAAGCCCTGCTGATGGGCGGGTGATAGGGGAAGCGAGTCCGGATGTCAAATGCTGAAGCCGAGGTTAAAACTCTGCATTCCTGCACCATGGATTTCAGCCCCTGAATGAGAGGCGATTGTCATAGATTCCACCAATGTGTCTTGTCTTGCGCAAGCCTGCCACAGTATGCATAGCTCATTGAACGCCAAGGATTTTGCCACCAATGCTCCGCCCCGCTGCCTCTTCCATTCGACCTCAAATTCAATGGCGTGATTGTGGCTACATCGCACGAAGTTTAAACCCGCGTGATGCAAACGAACGTTACCTGGGTTGGCTTCAAAACGCCGAGTTGATGGCTGCCCTGAACATGCCCGCACGAAAACTATCGTTGGCCGAGTTAAGCGCAAACATTGCCAGTTTTGACCAACGCAGCAAACTGCTTCTCGGTATCTATCGGGACCTTCCTGAACCTGATTTCATTGGCATTTTTATTATTGACCTCTATCTCGATCACCGGCTTGCACGGGTAAGCGGATTTCTGGGTGAAAAAGGCCCGCACAAAAATTTCATGGCCTTTACAAAAAGCGCATTTGACCATCTCTTCAAAAGCCGCGGCGTTGAAAAAATCGGCGCGCAAGTGGCGGTCAATAATACTGCGGCGATTGCTGCCTGCTGGGCTTTGGGCCTACGCCAAGAAGGATTGCTGCGCGGAGAAATTAGAAAATTTGACGGAAGCGGACGCATCGATCAAATCGCCTACGGCTTGCTTCGCGATGAATGGAAGAAGCCACAAGTCAAATAGGCCAATTAGAAATGCAAGTTGATACCGATCCGAGCCACGTTATCCTGGAAAGAATATTCTTGTTGGCTAAGATCAATGTGCAGCAATTCCGCTTTTAAACTAAATTTAGGCGTAACTGCGACTTCCACGCCTGTGCCGACCACCCAACCAAACTGCAATGCTGGTCCAACTCTAGAAGCCGTCGTAATATTTTGCACACCCATATCACCGAAAGCCAAACCACCGGTGCCATAGAACAACACATTATTGCTACTAAATCCGACACGACCGCGCGCGGTGCCATACCAACCTGGTTGTGCGCGATAAGTATCCTTCGCCGTCACGTCAATTTGGCTGCCTGTTATAAAATTTGCATCAATTTCGGCACCATAGACAAAGTTATCAGATGTGAAATTATAACCCATATCGGCACCAGCGCTAAATGCACTATTGGAGCCAGTCGCAGTCACAAGATCAGTGATTTGAAGAGTTGAATTATCCAAATTACCCTGAACACCAACATACGGACCAGACCAATCAAAATTATTGTCAGCGAAAGCCGGACAAGTCATCGCCATCAAACCGCAGGTGAACAGTAATCGTTTCATAAAAAAGCCCCTTTAGAAGCACTTTCCTAGCTGTTAACGCGATTCTTTGATACTACCCTAAGGTTGTCTCAATTATTTAGCCGCAATTAGAATTG
Source organism: Hyphomicrobiales bacterium (assembly GCA_025356765.1). Taxonomy (GTDB): domain Bacteria; phylum Pseudomonadota; class Alphaproteobacteria; order Rhizobiales; family Aestuariivirgaceae; genus Aestuariivirga. The sequence goes on from JANXRO010000188.1 coordinate 16,098, forward strand.
AAACCTCAAACCCCAATCTCCAAAACTTCATGGCGGGGAAAACCCATGGTGCCATAGGCTGTTAGTGTTTCTGATCCGCCTGCTCTGGCTGACGTTAAAATCACTGTTCCGTGTGCTGGCACATCATGGTTCTGGCCCTTCAAAACAGTTTCTTCGGCCACGTCAGCCACGCGCCGCGCAATGGCGGGCGACGGATCAATGTAAATTACCGGCCAAGGTGCCACTTCGTTGATTTCGTCTGTTAACAGCGGGTAATGCGTGCACCCCAAAACCACCACATCAGTGCGCCCACCATCACGTTTGCGAAACACGGGGGCCACCTCATCTTTCAACTCTGCCATATCAACCGCATGGCCACGCAATTTCTGTTCAGCAATCTCGGCCAAGCGCGGCGCGCCATGCAAAAACACTTTGCAGTGAAACGCATAAGTGTGGATCAGTGAATGCGTATATTCGCGGTTCACTGTGCCCGGCGTTGCCAAAACCCCAATGATGCCAGATTTGGTTTGTGCTGCCGCTGGTTTGATGGCCGGAACCGTGCCCACAAACGGCACTTGATAAGCATCGCGCAAAGCGGCCATGGCAATTGTGCTGGCGGTGTTGCACGCAATCACGACCACATCTGGCTTAACTCTTGCGATCAGTGCGCCCAACACTTTCACAATGCGCAAGCGCAGCGCTTCTTCCTTCCACGCGCCGTAGGGAAAGCCGGCGTTGTCGGCAGAATAAACCAAATGCGCATCTGGCAATTGTTTGGCCACGGCATTGGCCACAGTCAGGCCACCCATGCCAGAATCAAACAAAAGAATGCGTGGTTTAGTCATCATGGCCCCTCTTTGCGCCGCAAATGCATGCGGGTGAGTGACGAGACAATGCCTCGCAAAGATTTAACTTCCTGTTGCGAAAGGCCGCTGCGCGCAAACATGTTGCGAATATTGCGCATCACAGTGGGCCTTTTATCCGGCGATTTAAAAAAGCCTGCTGTGGCAAGCTCATCTTCCAAATGTTCATAAAAACCAAAAAGCTCGTCTTTTGAGGCAAGCTCGGAATTTGGCATCCGCATACCAGGACCCGAAAGTGCAGCCAACTCAGAAGTCTCCTGCCCCAGTGACGTAGCCAAAGGTTTGAACCATTCATAGCCAACCAACAAAACTGCCTGCGCAATATTCAAAGATGCATAGGCCGGATTAACCGGTGCAGAAATAATCACATCTGCTTTTGAAATTTCATCATTGGTCAGGCCCCAACGTTCGCGGCCAAACAAAATGGCAAGCTTTTCGCCTCGTGCAATGCGTATGTGCATGTCAGCCGAAGCCTGTTCAGGTGTCATCACTTCTTTCACCATGTCGCGCGGCCGCGCAGTGGTGGCATAAATGAAATTGAACTCGCTCAAACCCTGTTCAAACGAATCATAAATTTTCAACTTTTCAACGGTGTCTGCGGCACCCGAAGCCGCGTTAATGGCGCGCTCTCTGTCCCAGCCTTCACGAGGTGTGACAAGGCGCAAATCCATCAAGCCAAAATTCGCCATGGCGCGGGCCGCCATGCCAATGTTTTCACCAAGCTGGGGGTTTACCAGCACGATTGAAGGTGAAGGGCCAAATGCCGTTTCGCGCGTTTTGTCTGTTCCAGCCATGGCGGTTCAAATAGCCGCAGTGACTTAAAAGCAAAAGCCCAAATAATAGTTGACACATTCACTCGGAAATATTACCCGAGTATTCTAGTCGGTAATAACGTCAACGGAGAAATAAATGCGCCACTTTATTTTGCTAACGGCCCTGCTCACATCCACTGCTGCCTTTGCTGATGATCTTGTAACCTATGAAGTAACCCTGAAAGGTGCTGCCTTTGATCATCCCGAAATTAAAGTGCCGGCAGGCAAACCCTTCATTATCAAAATGACCAATGCGAATGCCGCCGCAGCAGAACTTGAAGCAAAAGATCTGAAGATTGAAAAAGTTGCCGCCGCCAATTCCAGCATCGTGGCCCGCGTTGGCGCAATGAAGCCCGGTAAATACCTGTTCGTGGACGAGTACCAAGAAGATGTTGCCAAAGGC
>JANXRO010000194.1 GCA_025356765.1 Hyphomicrobiales bacterium
ATGTCTATCATCGCGAATTATAATGGCACAGCAACGGTGGGTGATCTGGTGTTGATCAACAGTTTGATGATCCAGCTTTATATGCCTCTCAATTTCATCGGCTCGTCTTACCGCGAAATCAAACAGGGTTTGATTGACGTGGAGGGCATGTTCGGCATTTTGCGCCAAAACACTGAGATAGCGGATAAGCCGGGTTCTCCCGCGTTTGTGGCAGGCAGAGGCGACATTGTTTTTGAAAACGTGTCCTTTGCTTATGATAAAGCCAGGCCGATTTTAAAAAACATTTCGCTGCATGTGCCAGCGGGAAAAACCATGGCCATCGTTGGCCCATCAGGTGCTGGCAAATCCACCATCTCGCGTTTGCTGTTCCGCTTTTATGATGTTTCAGCGGGGCGCATTTTGATTGATGGGCAATGTATTGCAGATGTGCAGCAAGAAAGCTTGCGCCGTGCCATTGGTATGGTGCCGCAAGATACTGTGCTGTTCAATGACACTGTGCGCTATAACATTCGCTATGGCAGACCAGATGCAACAGACGCTGAGGTGGAAGAAGCGGCCAAGCTGGCGCAAATCCACACCTTTGTTTTAAGCCTGCCCAAATTGTATGACAGCATGGTGGGCGAACGGGGCTTGAAATTATCAGGCGGCGAAAAGCAGCGCGTTTCTATTGCCCGCACCATTTTAAAGTCTCCGCCCATTTTGGTGTTGGATGAAGCCACCTCGGCTCTTGACAGTTTGACAGAGCAAGACATTCAAGGCGCATTGCGCAGTATTTCAAAAAACCGCACAACTTTGGTGATTGCGCATCGTCTTTCAACAGTGATTGATGCTGATGAAATTGTTGTGCTCGACAAAGGTCAAATTGCCGAACGTGGCACACATGCCGCCCTGATCAAAAAGCGTGGGCTTTATGCAACCATGTGGAATCGCCAACAAGAAGCCGATGAAGCACGAAAGAAGTTGGCCCAGATTGTGGAAGTTTAAACTTTCTGTTTCCGCTGAAGTTAAGGAAAATAATAACCAAGGCTTGCGGCCTATCCTTAATCAAGGCTGAATCAACTTTTCAGTAAGCACAGTTCAAAAACGTCTATTAACTGCACAGTTCAAATGAGCCGATAATTCGCCTCAAATTTGATGAAAATCCTGTTTCAATTCATATTTGTTTACGGTTGCGGGCCAATATGACCTCAACGACCGCAACAATCGCGGCACAAAACCGATGGTCAAGCTTTCAACATAGAAAGCGCCGTCATTAATTATTGGGGACTAAGTCAAATGAAGATTACAACAACGGAGACAATCGCCGGGCGGCTAGTAGAAGACACGCTCGGTGTGGTGCGCGGAACGGTTTTATGGTCACGCCGCGTGATGAAATATAACCATGGCGGCCTGCGCGGCCTGCAATATACCACCATGGATGAAATGTCAGATGGCTTGCATGAAGCCAAGGAACAGGCCGAAGCCAAGGCCAAAGCACAAGCCAAAGCTTTGGGCGCTGATGCCATTATTTCCATGCGCATTGATGTGGTGGAATTAAGCGATGGTGTGTTTACAGCAGTGGCTTCTGGCACCGCTGTTCAAACCTGCGCCTTGCCATCAGCAATGCCAGCCTTTGGTATTGCAGCCAATGATGACGAGTTCAGCTCCATTCCCGTGTTTGAACGGCCGAGCTTGCGCCTTGTTTCCAACATGATGCACTAAATCTTATAGCCACGCCAATCGGCCGCTAAGAGCCGGGGCATCTATCAATTTCGGCCTGCACTCTCGGGGGAGATGGCAGGCCTTTTGCTTTTGGCCCCAACACACTATAGGAACGGCTTGTTCAACGGAGTCGCTATGACAATTATAGACAGCATCAAAACATCAATCGCCCCTGTGCACCAAGAGGGTTGGCGTTTTGTGGCTATTTTTGCAGGCGTAACGCTGTTGATCTGGTGGCTGGGCCTTTGGCCTTTGGTGCCGATTGGTGTTGTATTGACTGCATGGTGCGCCTATTTTTTTCGTGATCCCACACGTGTTACCCCGCTTGGTGCAACTTTAATAATCTCGCCAGCTGATGGCCACATAAGCGCCATTGAAAGTGTTATTCCGCCAACTGAGCTTGATTTGCCTCGCGAGAAGATGACACGCATTTCCGTGTTTATGAATGTGTTTGATGTTCACATCAACCGCTCGCCCATAAACGCGAAAATTCAAAAAATAACCTATGTGCCCGGCCTATTTTTTAATGCCGAACTTGATAAAGCCAGCGAAGACAATGAACGCCAAGCCTTCACATTGGAAACGGACCAAGGCTCTAAAATTGGCGTTGTGCAAATTGCGGGCTTGGTGGCAAGACGCATCGTTAAATTTGTGGAAGAGGGCGACAAATTGGAAGCAGGCCAACGCTTTGGCCTGATCCGTTTTGGCAGCCGCGTCGATGTGTATATTCCTGAAGATGTGGCACCGCTGGTCTGCGTGGGCCAACGCGCATTGGCAGGCGAAACAATTCTTGCTGATCTTGCCGTAAACGGCAAACCAAAACCGTCGCGCAGGGCTTAGGTCGCATGGCAGAAACCCCAGCAGACAACCGCAAATTCAAACCCATTCCGCTTCGGTTTCTATTGCCGAATTTGCTCACGTTGTTGGCGCTGTGCAGCGGCGTGACTGCCATTCGTTTTGCCATTGAAAATAGATATGAATATGCGGTGGCCGCTATTATTTTCGCAGTTGTTTTAGATGCGTTGGATGGCCGCTTGGCGCGCTATCTCAAAGGCACCTCGCGGTTTGGCGCAGAGTTGGATTCACTGGCAGACTTTGTTAATTTCGGTGTCGCCCCTGCTATTATTCTATATCTATGGTCGCTCAACAGTTTGAAAACCTTTGGCTGGGTTGTTTGCCTAATGTTGGCCATTGGCTGCGCTCTGCGCTTGGCCAGATTTAATGTGATGTTGGATGATCCTGATAAGCCCAAATGGATGAACGGTTTTTTCACGGGCATTCCAGCACCGGCGGGTGCTGGCCTTGCGTTGGCTCCACTATACTTGGGCTTTTTGGGCCTGATCAACGAGGGCCACCCCTTTGCAAAAACCATTTCGATTTATGAGATTGCAATTGCAATTTTAATGGTCAGCCGTGTGCCAACCTACTCTGGCAAAACACTAACCCGTGTTCCGCGCGAATATGCCTTGCCGCTTTTAGGATTGATGGCATTATTTGTGGTGTTCCTGATTTCCTTTCCGTGGGAAACATTATCGATTTTATCCGTCATTTACCTGATCTTCATCCCCGTGAGTATGTTGTCGTTTCGGCGTTACAAACGGCGCGATGCCGTCTAATTCCAAGGCCTGAAATGCCACAATCGCTGTTTGATAATCTAAGAGCACAAAGAACCCTTTCCCCGCCGCCGAGGCGCATTAAGCCAAACGGCTTCGCCCGCGTGGCGCGAGGGTGTTGGAATAACGCTCCATGGGTCATCGCCTTTTGGTTGATTTTGGCATGCGGCAGTTTGTATTTTTCACAACGCATCTATCAAACGCCAAGTGGGGGCCAACTGCCCATTCCCGTGCTGGTTCAAAGTGCGCAAGAACTTTCGCAAAAATTTCCCGGGTTGGAAAATCTGCAAACCATTGTGTTGGCCAACACCGATGCCGCAACGCTGGAAGAACAGCGGTCTGATTTAGTATCCACCTTGCAACTGCAAACAGATGCTTATGACCTGGTGTTTGCGCCGGGTTTTGGCGATTATTACGAGGCTCATGGCCTGCTTTATCACCCGCTTGATGAGGTGAAATTGCGCACAGCCTATGCATTGTCTTTAAAACCCCTTTTCACAGCCATTGCACAAGCGCCCAATGCCAACAGCATGGCGACCTTGGTCAATGAAGTTTCGGCCAGCATATCTCAGGGCCGTGAACCACAGGGGCTGGAAGACCTGTTCGCCCAAAGCGCTTCTTCCCTGCAGGCTTTGATGAGCGGCATTGATAGGCCCGTGGATTGGAGCGTGGTTGCCGATTTGGATAATGACAGCACGGCCACACAGGCAATCGTGTTGGCCATTCCCAAGCCCGGCGCAGCGGCCCAAGCCCACGCTATCACTTTGAAACTTCTTGATGTGATCAAAAGCTCGTCAACCACCACTGTCAGTTTTCAACAGCCAGATGTGTCGAATACAAATCCGCAAACCAACTTTGAAAAGCTTGATGGTCCGCGCACCGTTGCCGCTGGATTAATCGGTTTGGTTTTTGCCGGTCTTGTTTTGGCCCTCAGTCTTGGTCGGTTAAGATTGGTGTTGGTGGGTGTCATTCCTGTGCTTTGTACCGGAGCTTTTTCCGGAACCCTGGTGTTGAAGCTCACTGGCGCGAGTTGGCCAAATTATTGGCCATTGTTTGCGGCTGCCGTGCTGGCCACAGCCCAATTGTCGCTGCGCTATATTGCGGGCGTTGCATCTGCTGCCAATGGCAGGCGAGCCCGAGAAACCAATGTCATGTTGGCTGTTCAAAACAATGGGCGTGTTTTGTTATGGATCACGGCTGTTGCCATTGTGGCGGTGATAGGTTTGCTGTTTGTGAAAGATCCACTGTTGAACAAACTTGTGATCGCAACTGTAAGCGCAATCATGCTCGGCTACCTTTGCGTCGTATCGCTTTGCCCTGCACTTTTTAGAGTGTTTCCAGACGCATCAAAATGGCGGGCCAAAGAATGGTTGGTGCCCGCCCACAGGGCATTGTTTGAAGCAGGCCCATGGCAATTTGTTGCAAAAGCTTTGATTGGTTTAGGCGTTGCTGCAAGCCTTTTGGTGTTGTTTACGATCACGCCGGGGCAGAAGCCGAAAGTGTTAGACGGGCCGGTGAATATTCTCGTGAATTCAGAGACTAAGGCCGAAGAGATGATTCAAAGCTTGAAGAACGTGAAAGAAGCTCAAAGCATTCGTTGGCTTGCGATGTTCTTGCCCGAGGATGGAACGGCCAAGCAGACAACCTTGGCGCAATTGAAAGATCAATTCCCGCGCATAGACCCCGTGGCCAGCCAAGACCCGCAAGATTTGCGTGATCAAATTGAAACGTTAAGCGAAAGCTTGAAAGAAATTTCTTCAACGCCTGAAACCAAACCAGCACTGAAAAAAGCTGCGGATGACTTCAGACGCAGCTTGGCTTTGCTTGGTGCAACCAGCGGCGATGAACAGGTGCGCCAATTGGAAAATCGATTGTTCGGCGGTTTTAACCGCTTGGCAGATCGGGCAGATGTTTTAGCATCCGTCACAACACCCACGCTTGAAACTTTGCCGCAAGAATTGCGCCGCCTTTTCTTGTCTGACGACGGACAGTTCCGATTAGAAGTTTTACCCGTGGCCGGAGTTTCCAATGCCAACTTAGCTTTGCGTTTGCAGGCCGCTGGCTTTGATCCTGTCCATCCGGTGGTGACAGAAAAACAATTCCATGATTTGCGATTGCAGCTTGTATTTTGGGTTTTTGGTTTTGCAATTGCGGCAAGTGCAGTTTTGCTGATGGTGCGTTTTGGCCCAACAGCGAACCTGAACGGCACAGGCATGGCCTTTGCCGCGGCCTTGTGCTTTTTGGCAGCTGCAGAGCGCGTGTGGCAAAGCGAATGGAATTTAAGGTGGTTGTTAATCGGCATTCTTGTTTTGGCAAATTTATCAACAATGTTGATCAAAACGCCGATGGCAGTTTCCAGCACAGCACTTTCAGCAATTGAAGTGTTTCTTATTCCGGCACTTCTGATCAGCTTGGCTTTGCCGTTTGCGTTGTTGAACGTAAGCCTCATTGAAACTGAACTTATGCCAATCGCCTTGGCCTTGGGCCTTGTGGCCATGGTTGTGGGGCTGCTGCAAAAGCATGGTTCAGACGCTGATTTGCTAAAGCAGGATGATTATGGCATAGATGGCTGATGTGCCAATCTCTGCACCATTCCACACGAACATTGCGCGACGACGTTCTCGTCAATTGCGCCCGCATTGGTTTTAAGCCTTAGGCTCGCACATTCCTGTTTGTACTTGAACACCCGCAACAGCGATGAACCCTTTGCATTTGGAAATTGAACCATGACCGTTCACAAGAAAAATATAAACCTCGAAGCCATCGTAAAGGCTGATATTGCGCATCACTTTCACCCCTTTACAGATCATAAGGCCTTTCACGCAGCGGGTGGCCCACGGGTGATCACCCACGCTGATGGCGTTTATATTTGGGACGCCAAGGGCAACAAGATTTTAGACGGCATGTCTGGCCTGTGGTGCGTGAACGTTGGCTATGGCCGCAAAGAATTGGCCGATGCAGCTTATCAACAAATGTTGGATTTGCCTTATTATAATACGTTTTTTAAAACCACCACGGTTCCTGCTACCGAATTGGCCACGAAAATTTCTTCATTATTGCCAGAAAAATTCCAAACCATTTTCTTCACCAATTCTGGCTCGGAAGGCAACGACACCATTGTGCGCTTTGTGCGCCATTATTGGAAAGTGATGGGCAAACCTTATCGCCAGCATATCATTGGGCGAAGACGCGGCTATCATGGCTCGACATGGGTTGCGGCCAATTTAGGCGGCATGGTGGGCATGCATGAGCAGGGCGGCACGCCGCTGGAAGGTTTCCACCATATTCAACAGCCCTATTGGTATGATTTTGGTGGCGACAAAACTCCCGAAGATTTCGGCATGGATGCCGCTGCTGAATTAGAGAAAAAGATTCTCGAACTGGGGCCGGATAACGTAGCCGCCTTTATTGGTGAACCCATTCAAGGTGCCGCTGGTGTGTTAATTCCACCCTCAACCTATTGGCCAGAAATTCAACGCATTTGCAAAAAATATGGCGTGTTGATTATTTCAGATGAAGTGATTTGTGGCTTTGGCCGCACTGGCAATTGGTTTGGTTTTGAAACATTTGGCTATGAACCAGATATCATCAACATGGCCAAGGGACTGTCATCAGGCTACATTCCCATCGGCGCCGTAGCATTCTCAAAAGAATTGATTGAACCATTTTTCGATAAGGGCGGCGACTTCAACCACGGCATGACCTATGACGGCCACCCCGTGGCATCGGCAGTCGCCTTGCGCAACATCGAAATTATCGAAGATGAAAAACTGGTCGATCGGGTGAAAGATCTGGCACCTTATTTTGCCGCCGGGCTTCAAAGCTTGGCTGATCATCCAATTGTGGGTGAAGTGCGTTCTGTGGGCCTGATTGGTGCCATTGAACTGGCTAAAAATAAGGCAACGCGCGAGCGTTTCCACGACTCCGGCCGCGTGGGCACAATTTGCCGCGATCATTGTTTTGCAACCAATCTGGTTATGCGTGCCTGTTGGGACACCATGGTTTTGGCACCACCGTTCTGCATCACCAAAAAAGAAATTGATGAATTGTTCCGTCTGGCACGCATCGCGCTTGACAAAACTTATGCCGACGTAAAGCATGAGATGAATTAAAATTTAATTTTAACCGACAGCTATAAGAGTCAGAATGACCACTGTTATCACGGCAACCCATCCAATTGTTAGGAAACACAATATGATCAAAACAACAATCAATCGTCGCGGTCTTTTAAAGGCAGGTTCGGGCTTTGCTTTGGGCGTTACACTTTTGCCCTATAAGTCGATGGCCGCTGAAGAAAAGAAGATGAACCTTTATAGCTGGGATTCATATCTCGGTGAAAACACGCTGGCTGATTTCAACAAAGCCACAGGCGTTGAAGTGAAGCTTGATCTTTATGGCAGCAACGATGAACTGTTCGCCAAATTGAAGGCCGGCAACCCCGGCTATGATGTGGTTATTCCATCTGCCAACTGGATTCAGCGCATGGTCAAGGCCGATATGTTGATGCCGCTTGATCATAGCAAAATTCCAAACGTGAAGAACTATGATCCTGCATTCATGGATGAAGAGTTTGATCCAGGCCGCAAATATTCGCTGGCTTATGTGTGGGGCACATTCGGCATTGGCTATCGCAAATCCAAGGCCAAAAATGGCGCGCCTGATTCATGGAAGGCACTGCTTGATTCAACCGACTATGATGGCCGCATTTCAATCCAAGCAGACCAAGAATATGCCTTGGGCAGCGCCTTGCAATACTTGGGCTATAGCTGGAATTCAACCAACGCCACAGAACTTGGCAAAGCCAAAGACCTGTTGATCGCCGCCAAAAAGCACATCAAGCTTTTTGCCAAAGATAATGGCGACAGCTTGCTTGCATCGGGCGACGTGGATGTGTGTTCAGAATTCTCGGGCGACGTTTTGGGCCAGATGCGTTCAGACACAACCAATGATTTGGCCTATACATTGCCCAAAGAAGGCGGCAACCGTTGGCAAGAC
>JANXRO010000198.1 GCA_025356765.1 Hyphomicrobiales bacterium
CACAAAAGTTTATGCCAGCAAAGCCAACGCTGAACAAGCCATGGCAAACCTGAAAGTTTGCGCTCCTGCTGCTGCAGCAACAACAGCCAAGCCAGCTGCTCCTGCCGCTGCTGCTGCCGTAAAGCCAGCCGCTCCAGCCGCCGTCACAACAATGGCAAAACCAGCCGCGCCTGCTGCTGGTGCAGCCATGAAGCCGATGGCAGGAATGGCCATGGGCAAATTCTATGTTTCGCAAGATGCAAAAACCCATAAGTGCATGGTTGACGACAAGAAGCCAGATGGCAAAATGATCATGGATGTTGGCACCAAGGTTTACAAATCCAAGGGCCGCGCCGAACAAGCCATGGCAAACCTGAAAGCTTGCAAAAGCTAAGCTATAGTTTCAGTTTGAGACAACGGGGTGGAAAGCCAAGCGCTTTCCACCTTTTTTATTATAGTATGAGTGATGAGTTTCCGGTTCTTTCGATACTTCTTTAAAAAATATGTTCAAAAAATTATGCAATCTTAGATTTAAGATTTGTGACATGCGGACAACAGTGGGCCACTGAAACCGCTGGTTTTCGCAAAAATTGAGCTCGTTAACTTGCTTTTTTGCCGTTGCAGGCTAAAATTTGGCTCATAGAAGGCATAAATAAGGAAATTCAGTGATGTTTGATTTGTTCTCCAAAAAGGTTCTGATCACAACTGTAGCCCTTGGTGCTTTGACACTCGGGTCTCAGGCAAGTTATGCGGCTGATCCAGTATCCGTTGAGTCGGGCTTTCGCCCATACATCAGCGTGTTTGCTGGCGCTTCATTTATGAACGACGTGAATACGGTCAGCTCAGGAAGCTCACCTTATACTGCCAGGTTCAATACAGGCTATATTATTGGTGGTGCCGTTGGCGCAAAATGGAACGATATGCTGCGGACAGAACTTGAACTATCGCATAGCAGTGTCGGTGCACGTGATTTTTCATATAGTGGTGGAGCCTTTTCTCCAGCCAGTGGCAATATGAATGCAACGTATTTGTTGGCCAACGTGTGGCTGGATGTTCCGACCCATAGCCAAATAACGCCATATATCGGCGGCGGCATCGGTTATGGTTGGGCCAACGCGAATTTGACCTTTAACGGAAACCCAGGTTACACGAACGGCACTGGCGGATTGGCTTGGCAGCTGGGCGCCGGCGTAAAATATTCAATCAATGAACATTTAGATTTCGATTTGGGCTATCGTTACAAGGCATTAGATAATATTAATTTCGTGAACGCGGGTGGAACCAGTTATTTCGGTGGAAACTTGCGGTCTCACAATATTCAGTTGGGTTTGACATATAACTTCTAAAATTGCTCACAGTTGAATTTTTTAAAACACCGCTCTTTTAGGGCGGTGTTTTGCTATGGTGGTCTGATAATGCCCAAAATGCCCTTACAACCTCAAAAACCTTTAACCTTTGGATTTCCCGCAATCACGCCTTCAATTCCAGCGTTGCCGCATGTTAATAGAGAAGCCCGCAAGCAGCTGCTGTTATTGCTTCAACGCGGCATGGAATTGCAGCGAAGTGGCAACTTCGTGGAAGCCGAACGCTTTTATCAGATGGTGTTGCAGCGCTCGCCCGATATGCCTGAGGCCAACAATCTGTTGGGCACAATCGCTATGGAAGCAGCAGATTTTACAACGGCCACGGAACTACTGGAAAAAGCTGTTATTGGACTGCCCAAGGATCCCACCATAAGGCACAATCTTGCAAGCGCATTGGTCTCGTTGAACGAACATCACGCAGCCATCACACATTTGCGCAAGGCGCTCGACACAAAGCCCGGCCAGGTCGAATCACTGGCTTTGATGGCAACATGTTATAATCGCATCAGCCGAAGTTCCGATGCTTTGCCATTTGCAGAAAAAGCTTTGCGCATGGACCCCCACAATGCAAATGCATTGACAGCCCGCGCAGAAGCTCTGATCAGCTTGGGTCGGATGACTGAAGCCGAAACCGCACTGAAAGAAACGATTGCCTCTAAAATAGCAGTTCCCCGCTCTTACCAGAGCCTTTCATCCACACGCAAATATTCTGCACAATCGCCTGAACTTGCTGCAGTGCGACGCGAAATTTCTGAGGGTTCATACCCAGATAAAGAACTTCCAGCCTTGCATTTTGCCGCCGCTAAAATGTGCAACGATAGCAAGTTATATGACGAGGCCATGGTTCATTATTTAAAGGCCAAGGAAAGTTCTGCCAAGGCTTTTGATATCAACGCCTATGAAAAGCGCGTTGACCAATTGATCTCACTGTTTAACCCATTTTTCTTCAGTACACGGAAAAATTTTGGAAACCCTTCACAAAAACCGATCTTCATTGTCGGCATGCCTCGATCAGGCACAACTTTAACAGAGCAAATTATTTCAAGCCATGCCCTGGTAGCGGGAGCGGGCGAGCTTCCCGAAATGCCCGCTATTGCGCGCGCGCTTGGCGACAACCCCCGCATGGCGCAGCGGTTCTTCGCAAACGTTACATCCATGAGTGATGTAGAATCAAAAAACCATGCGCAACACTATTTGAAATTCATTGCGCGGACATCGCACACAGCACAACGCATCACCGATAAAATGCCTCATAATTTTGAACATGTGGGTTTGATTTCGTTGCTTTTCCCAAATGCCACCATCATTCATTGCAAGCGCGATGCCATTGATAACTGTGTGTCATGTTATATGAACGCCTTTAGCGAGGCCCATTCCTACAACACTGATCTTGCCAAACTTGGCCGCTATTATCGCGCCTACAACAAACTGATGGCGCATTGGCATAAAGTTCTGCCCGGGCGAATTTTTGATAATCAATATGAAACTCTGGTGGCAAACCAAGAAGAGCAAAGCCGCAAGTTGATCGACCATTGCAAACTGCCTTGGGATGATGCGTGTTTAAATTATATTGAGAATGAACGGTCAGTCACCACGATTAGCAGGTGGCAAGTGCGCCAACCGATTTATCAAACTTCGATTAAACGTTGGAAGCCTTATGAAAAACATCTTGGGCCACTCATTGAAGCCCTGGGCGATTTGGCAGACACTGTTTGAGCGCCCTCTTCCATCGCGCGGCAAATTCCAATATATGAAATTTCTGTGCATTTTCTTGCCCAGTGCTGATTTCAAGCGCCAGCACCAGCGCCCCCCAAATTTCGCGATCTAAAATCATGTTGAATAATTTTTTCTCTTGGCTTGAACGCCGGGTGGATAGTTTTCCGTCCACTGAACCTGAAATGCCCGAAGCTTCCACTTGGGGCTTCATTCGTTTTTATACGCGGCCATTCCTGCCACTGTTAGTGGCGGGATTGGCATTTGCAGTGGCCATCGCCATTATCGAAGTGCGCATTTATGCTTTTGTGGGCCGCCTTATCGATATGTTGGGCAAGGCTGATCCCGCCACTTTTTTTCAGCTGCATTGGCAGGAATTGGTTTTTTATGGAGCACTTTCTCTACTCATCCAGCCTGCCCTTTCCATGCTCGGCGATTCGGTAGAAAATCAGGGGTTGCGCGGCAACTTTGCCATGCGCATCCGGTGGCAGGCGCATCGTTATATGCTCCGCCAATCGATGGAATTCTTCCATAATGAATTTGCTGGCCGCGTTTCCACCAAAGTCATGCAATCTGCTTTGGGTGTGCGCGATGTGGTGATGAAACTTACCCAAGTTATTTCTTGGGTGGCGGTGTTCGTCGCAACAGCGTTGTTTTCGTTCATCCAAAATGATTGGCGCTTGGCCATTCCGATGGTGTTGTGGCTGGTGTTTTATGGCTTCACCATGCGCCATTTTGTGCCCACCATGGGCAAGATGTCTGAGGTGCAAGCCGAAATGCGTTCCGTGGTTACGGGCCGCATTGTCGATACCTATACCAACATGCCCACCGTGAAACTTTTCGCACATGCTTCACGCGAAGATGATTATGCCAAAGAAGGCATGACGTGGATGTTGCAGAGCGTTTACAATTCAATGCGCGTGGCCACCAAAATGAACATGGCGCTGAATGCATTAAACGGCGGAGTTTTATCAGCCACAGCAGCGATGGCCATTTGGCTTTGGTCAAAAGGTGCCATCACCGTAGGTGCCATCGCATTTTCTGTGGGCCTTGTTTATCGCATGCTGGGCATGGCCCATTGGATGTTGTGGGAAATTGCCGGACTTTTTGAAGATTTCGGCGTGGTCAAAGACGGTGTGGATGTGATCGCGCGTCAGCATGCTGTGAAGGATATTACAAATGCCAAACCGCTTGTTGTGAACAGCGGCGAAATTGATTTTAAGAATTTGCATTTCAATTATGGCAAAGAGGTAGAGCATGACCGCGAGGTTATTGCGGGCCTCAATGTGGTGATCAAGCCCGGTGAGAAAGTCGGGCTTGTTGGCAGATCAGGTGCTGGTAAATCCACTATCGCCAATTTGTTGCTGCGGTTTTATGATGTGGGCTCAGGCTCTATTATTATCGACGGCCAAAACATTTCTGATGTTAGCCAAGAATCTCTGCGCGCTGCCATTGGTGTGGTGACACAAGATACGTCGTTGCTGCACCGCGCGGTCCGCGACAACATTCGTTATGGCAGGCCAGATGCCAGCCAACACGAAATTGATGATGCCGCAGCCCAAGCCCACGCTTCTGAATTCATTGAAAACCTTGTTGACCCTATGGGGCGCCGCGGCATGGAAGCCCATGTTGGCGAACGAGGTGTTAAACTTTCAGGTGGCCAACGCCAGCGCGTTGCCATTGCCCGCGTGTTGTTAAAAAACGCACCGATCTTGATTCTGGATGAAGCCACATCAGCTTTGGACAGCGAAGTTGAAGCGGCGATTCAAGAAAACCTCAACCAGTTGATGCAGGGCAAAACTGTCATCGCCGTTGCACATCGCCTAAGCACGATTGCAGCGATGGATCGGTTGGTTGTGATGGACAAGGGCAAAATTGTCGAAGAAGGAACCCACGCCCAATTGGTTAAAAAACGCGGCGGCATCTATGCCAGTTTGTGGGCCAGACAATCTGGCGGCTTCCTAATTCCTGAAGACATCAAAAAAGTTGAAGCAGCAGAATGAGTGAGCAATTCATTGCACAAAAGCTTTGTTTTAACGCTTCATTAACCTCAATTCCGCCACATGGCCTTTGCAAGTCTGCCTAGCTAATTGCGAGAAAAATCTATGAATAAATCAATCATTGCCATCACACTTTTGGCTTTTACATTATCTGCATGCACGTCGAACCCGTTCACTGGCGAACAACAGATTTCTAACACCGCAGTGGGGGCTGGTGCGGGTGCAGGATTGGGCGCAGGCGTTGGTGCGCTGGTGGGCGCAGCCGCCGGCGCTGATGTGCGCAAAGCCGCTTTGATCGGCGCAGGCCTTGGCCTGCTGACAGGCACAGGCATCGGCGTTTATATGGATAACCAAGAGGCAAAATTGCGCCAACAGCTGCAAGGCACTGGCATATCGGTTTCGCGTGTGGGGGACTCAATCGTGCTCGACATGCCGTCAAACGTAACATTCGCCACAAACAAAGCAGATGTTAAGCCGCAGTTTTATGCAACGCTCAATTCAGTCAGTCTTGTGTTCAAGGAATACAAACAAACGCTCATCAACGTTGTGGGACATACGGATTCATCGGGTGATGCCAATGCCAACTTTGATCTTTCACGTCGTCGCGCCGCATCCGTTGCGCAATATTTAGAAGCGCAAAATCTCGATGCCAATCGCTTTTCGGTTGAGGGCCATGGAGCGTCTGATCCTATAGCATCAAACGCCACAGCTTCGGGCAAGGCCCAAAACCGTCGCGTTGAAATTACAATTTTGCCGCTGACTTAACGTGACAGAGGCCAAATTCACGCTTGCCATCGGCGGTCTTTCACATGACCAAGCCTTCCAAGAAATGTCAAAGATCGAAGATCATTTGGCCTTGGATGCTTTGGCCGTTACCATAAACGAAACTGATGAAGCCCAAGCGATTTGGGAAACCGTGGCGTGGTTTGCAACAGAGGCTGAGGCCGAACAAGCGCGTTTGTTGCTAAACCCCAATGCAGTCATTGCCGCAGTGCCGCAAAAAGATTGGGTGCGAGAATCGCTGCTGGGCCTAAGTCCCGTAATGGCTGGGCGTTTTTTTCTTCATGGCAGCCATGATCGCGCCATCCGCCGCGCAGGCGGCATTTCAATAGAGATCGATGCGGGCACAGCGTTTGGCAC
>JANXRO010000203.1 GCA_025356765.1 Hyphomicrobiales bacterium
TTTCGGCAACGGGCAGCGGCGCGGTCTGCTGTCTCAGGGGGCACGGCTTTATCGCGATCACCCGCGACGAAAATACATTTTTGCGATAGACGCACAAAATTATCTTCCATCCCACGTAAGTCCCACGATGCCATCATGCTGAGGGCGGCGGCCACGTGGTCTGGCTGTTTTAACAAGTTGAAATAGAGCTCGACACCCTCGGGGCTTATGGTGGAGCCAGTATCTTTCAAAAGCTTTTCAACTTTCGCTTGAGTTGCATAGCCAGAAAGCAAGCGCGGCAAAAATGAATTGAAGGCCATCAGTTTTGCGATGGGCGAAAACAGGCTGCCTGCCACGCCGCCAAAAGGATAAAATGCGCCGTTGAAGGAAATATAATTTTGTGGATTGATGGCTTTTCGCGCACAGGCCACGGCCAGAATTGCGGCACCTGCCGAATGGCCAACCGCAGTTTGGGGCGAAAGATCCATTGCTTTCATCACCGCAGCAACACCTGTGGCCATGCGTTCCAATTTAAAATCTGAAGCGTTTTTTGCCTTGGTTTGGCCATGGCCAGGAAGATCAATCGCTACCACTTGATTATCAGTGGCCAAAAGCGGAGTAACATCGCGCCACGAATGAATTGAAGCGGCTGTTCCGTGGATCAATAAAATCACGGGCCCCTGCCCTTGGGTTTCAACACACCAAGAAAGCCCATCAGCTTCCACAAAACTTATGGTTGGCACTTTCATGCGGATGCTGATTTCAATGCCATGCTCACTGGTCTTGCAATGTCTGTTGCGCTTGCACGCGGCATAGGCAGATAGGTTGCGTGCAATGCGGCGGCCAAGGCTTTGGCAGATTTTTGCGGTTCTGTTGAAACGTCAATCAGCATCACATCAAAATTTTCTGCGGCAAATATGCGGGCGGCCTGTTGGCTTTCCTCCAAGGCTTTCACCTTGTTGCCCTCGCCAGTGCGGGTGACGTTGCCTTTGCCATCCGTCAACACGATCACAATCGGGTTGCCACCGCCGCGGCGCACTTGAACAGCCAGTTCAAAGGCCTCATCAAGACCTGATGCGAGCGGCGTTCCGCCACCGCCGGGCAAGCCAGCAAGGGCGCGTTTGGCGCGTTCTAGTGATCTGGTCGGGGGAAGAAGCACTTCAGCTTTTTTGCCACGAAAGGCGACGAGCGCCACGCGATCTCGCCTGACATAACATTCCGCCAAAATTGTTTCGACGGCACCTTTGGCCTCAGCCAAGCGTTGAAAGGCGGTGGAGCCTGAAGCATCCACCGCAAAAATGGCTGTTGCTTCATTACGTTGTTTTATGCGGGCGACGCGAAAATCATCCCGCGTTACAACCATGCGACCTGCGCCTGCAAGTTTGCGGCGCAAACTTTGCCACGGTGCGGCGGTGCGAAGGGTTGCCAAAATATCAAGCCGCTGGCCCGCCAAAGATGACGCGCGTTTGTTGCCAACTCGCCTGCCACGAAGACCATTTGATTTGCGTTGTGCTGCCGTTTTGGCATTGCGCCCGGAACCGCGCTTGCCAAGGCCGCCTGCCGCCAGTTGCAGAAGGTTTGCGGGCAGCGCCGATTTTATAGCTTCAAGAATTAGTTCAGCATCTGCCGGGCTTGGCATTGTGTTTTGTTCTGAGTCTTGGGTATCTTGATTTTCGGGCGGTGGTGGTTCTGGCGGTTGTTCGTCAGTTTCATCTTGCGGCGGCAAATGCAAAGCGCGATGGGCCAAAACCAATCGCGCCGCCAAAGCGATTGTGGGTTCATCAACGTCTTTCACGCCTTGCAAGGCAGAAAGGGCGCGGGCCACTTCAACGGCCTGCACCACTGCACGAGGCGATAGAATGCCAATGCTTAAAGCCACGTCGCAAAGATCTGCCATATGTTTTGGTTTGATGTTCACATTCAAAATTAAATTGGCCAACTCTAAATCAGCCGCTGTCCAATAGGCTTCGGCTTTGGTTTCCACTTGAAAGGGCAAACGTTCGGCAAGCTTGGGGGACACCGCAGAATCTTCATCTTGCAAATCAGCCACGGCAATCAGCATCAATTCATGCCGATCAAGCGCTTGGGCCATCAATGACGAGCATGCCGTGTCTAATCTTTCTGCGCGGCGGATTAACAAGCGCGAATGGGTTTCCAAAAGTCCGGGCGTTTGCACAGGTTTGCCCAAGGCTAAGGTGGCGGCCAGATCGATTGAGCCGCGCAAGGCATCGGCACTGAGGGTTGATGAGACTGTCCTGATTGGCCCTGATGCTTTGGTCAATGCCACAATAAAATCATCGACCACATCATTGGCCACCACGGCGCCACCCAGTGCTTCTCCACGCAAAGCCAGAAGCCCTGCAACCCACGTGGCATCGCTCAACCCTTGGTGCATTATGGCCCCAAAATATCTTGAATGG
>JANXRO010000213.1 GCA_025356765.1 Hyphomicrobiales bacterium
CAGGTGCGCCAACTGGCAGGCAAAGTGGGATCGGCGAAAAAGTCTTCCGTGTGTTCGCCGCGAAAATAATTGATTTGGCCAATTGCCCCATCAGAAATTAATTTGCGGGCAAACTGCGTTGCAGGTGTGCGCACGTAGTTAAAGCCCACCATATTGACAGCACCCGAAGCCTCTGCTGCTTTGGTCATAGCGCGAGCATCAGCAAGTGAGGCGCCCAGCGGCTTTTCACAAAACACAGGTTTGCCCAAAGCAAATGCCGCTTCAGCAATTTCGCGATGGAACTCTTGTGGCGAAGCAATCACAACAGCTTCAACCTTTGGAGAACTTACCAACGTGCGCCAGTCATCAGTGCCCGCAGCAAAGCCATAGGCCTTACGATATTTATCTGCCGACATTGGCGTGCTGGCACATATCATTTCTAAACGCGGACGAAGGGCTGTATCAAAAACGGTGGCCACCGCTGCCATAGCAACGGAATGGGCCTTGCCCATATAGCCACCACCAACAATTCCTATGCCAATTTCTGACAATTTAATCTTTCCGTTTAAAAAATTATTGCAACCGGTTGCAAATGTAGTATCTTAACTTTTTATTGCGCGCAACAAAAGAAACGATTTTTTAGCGCCAATAAAAAAGATCTAAACAGGAAAACCAATGAACGTTGATGTAACTACAGTGCGGTTAACCGTAGCGCAGGCTATCACGCGCTATCTTGCCAATCAGTATATTGAAATCGACGGCAGCGAGAAGCGACTATGCGGCGGTGGCTTTGGTATTTTCGGCCATGGCAATGTGCCTTGTTTGGGTGAAGCCTTATATGGCTTACAGAAAGAATTGCCGCTTTATCGCGGCCAAAACGAACAGAGCATGGGGTTTGCGGACGCTGGCTATGCAAAATATCATAAACGTCGCCGTTTTATGTTTTGCACGGCAAGTGCGGGGCCAGGAACGGCAAACTTGTTAACTGCTGCTGCATTGGCCCACGCCAATCGATTGCCTGTTTTGCTTCTATGCGGAGACACGTTCCTCACCCGCTTGCCCGACCCTGTGCTGCAACAGCTAGAGCACTATGGCAACCCCACCTATGGAATCAGCGATGCATTTCGGCCCGTGAGCCGTTTCTGGGACCGCATCACTCATCCGGCCCAAGTGATCAACTCACTTCCTGCTGCGATAGCAACAATGTTAGACCCTGCAGATTGCGGTCCAGCCTTCATCGCACTTCCACAAGATTTGCAGGGTTGGGCCTATGATTATCCAACTTCATTCTTTGACAAACGTGTGCATCGTATTCGGCGGCAATCACCCGACCAAATGGAAGTGCAAGCCGCCGTACAATTGCTGAAATCAGCCAAGCGCCCAATGATCATTGCCGGTGGTGGCGTGCAATATTCAAGCGCCGTTGAAGAGTTAACGGCTTTTGCCGTGGCCCATCAAATCCCAGTGGTGGAAACCATTGCAGGAAGGGCAAATTTTCTTTCCGACCATCCTTTGAATATTGGGCCTGTGGGTGTGACTGGTTCTGATAGCGCCAACGCAATTGCTGAAAGGGCCGATGTGATATTGGCCGTCGGCACGCGGATGCAGGATTTCACGACAGGTTCTTGGACAGTCTTTGCGCATGACGCGCGAATCATTGGGCTTAATGCTGCACGCCACGATGCAGCGAAGCATTTTTCTGAAACTGTGGTGGGCGATGCGAAGCTTGGCATTTTGGAGATTGGCAAATTTCTGGCAGGCTATAAGGCTCCTGAAGATTGGACAACTTTTGCTCAGCACGAACGTTCGAAATGGAATTCCTATGTTGCGGAAAATGTGAAGCCAGGAAACCGCCCCAATTCTTATGCACAAGCAATTGGAGTGGTGAATGCGCTTTGCGATAAGCGCGACCGCATTGTTGCAGCGGCAGGTGGCCTGCCTGCAGAAGTAACCGCCAACTGGCGCACACTTGATACTGGCACTGTTGATGTTGAGTTTGGATTTTCATGCATGGGCTATGAAATTGCTGGCGGCTGGGGTGCGCGCATAGCCCAATCAGAAGATGAACCAGATCGCGACACAATTGTGTTTGTGGGTGACGGTTCGTATCTTTTGATGAACTCTGATATCTATTCCGCAGCGCTCACCCGCAAGAAGCTGATTATTCTCGTGCTCGACAACGGCGGTTTTGCCGTCATCAACAAGTTGCAGAACAATACGGGCAATGAAAGTTTTAATAACTTGATCGCAGATTGCCCGACAGTGCCAGAGCCCTTCACTGTGGATTTTGTGGCCCACGCTGGATCAATGGGCGCTGTTACTGAAACTGTTTCAAACCCTGCCGAACTGGGTGAAGCTTTCAAACGTGCCAAAGCTAGCGCAAGCACTTGTGTGATTGTGATGAAAGTCGATGCGTATGAAGGCTGGACAACCGCTGGCCACACATGGTGGGAAGTTGGCACGCCTGAAGTCTCCACGAGTAAAAAAGTTTTTGACGCCCATGTAGATTGGGAAGCATCGCGCGCAAAACAGCGCAGAGGTATCTAATTTCGATGTTTGCCACGCTCACGAAAAATTTGTCTCGCAGGAATTTCTTAGTGATGGGGCGCGCTGGGCTTGATCTATATCCAGACCCGCCGGGTACCAGCATTGAAAATGCAACGCGCTTTGTCTCAGCGCTTGGTGGATCGTCAGCAAACATTGCTGCTGCCCTCACAAGGCAAGGAATGCAGGCTTCTCTCGTCACACGCGTTTCTGAAGATGCTGTGGGACGCTTTTGTCTCAATCAACTCGACATTTATGGCATTGATAGAACCCATGTGAAATCCATCGGAGGCGAATGGAGAAATTCGTTGGCACTTGCTGAAACGCGTGTCGAAAATCACCAATCCATAATCTATCGCAATGGCGCAGCTGATTTCCAGATGGACATAGCAGATGTGGAAGCCATAGACTTTCGTCGTTACGGTGCCTTAATTTCGACTGGAACTGTGCTGGCGGCCGAACCTTCTCGCAGCGCTGCCTTCCACGCTTTTGAATTGGCGCGCAAGACCGATGTGCCACTGGTGTTCGACGTTGATTATCGGCCATACAGCTGGCCCACTGCACGAATTGCAGCAGACACATATTCACGTGCCGCCACGTTATGCGACATCATCATTGGCAATGAAGAAGAGTTTGGCTTTATGGCGGGAAACCAAGCCGAAGGATTGGCAAAAGCGAGAAGCCTGATGAACGCCCACGCACAGATTATTGTTTATAAGATGGGAGCCAAGGGCGCTATCACAATTACGCGCGAGGGTGAATTTCAAACAGGTATTTATAAAACAAGCGCATTAAAACCCACTGGCGCCGGAGACAGCTTCATGGGCGGCTTTCTCGCTGGCTTGGCCAACGGCCATTCGCTGCGCGATGCAGTTTTACGCGGCTCTGCTTCAGCGGCCATCGTCGTATCAAAAGTCGGCTGTGCCCCTGCGATGCCAACCACTGCCGAGCTTGAAACATTCTTGGCCGCGCAAACAGAACCAGCTCTAAACTGAGGACATTTTTGCATGCATATTCCACCACACGATAATCAAAACCGCGCCATCGTCGATGTGAATAATCCTGTTGTGCCGCTTAACTATTTTAATATTGTCAAACTTAAGCAAGGTGAAGTTTTCGACTATCACATTGGGGGATATGAAACCTGCGTGGTTCCTGCCACTGGAACAATCGACGTTGAGGTTGCGGGCGAGACCTACAAAGATATCGGCAATCGCGTTATTGATGTGTGGGATGGCGAGCCTGAGGGTGTTTATGTGCCAACTGGTGCCGGTGTGCGCATAACGTGCAGAACCAACAATGCAGAAGTGTTCATCGCAGGCGCAAAGTTTGATCACGTGTTGAAGCCCTTCGCGGTGCGCGCTGGTGATCTCGACAAGATTCAATATGGTTCTGACGAGACCAAGACACACCGTAAAATCAAACATATTTTGGGGGCGAGTTACCACGATCGCGTGGGCCGACTTCTGGTGAGTGAACTTTACACAGTGGGGGCCGGTGGCTGGTCTGGTTTTCCAAGCCACAAACACGACACGGATAGATTGCCCGACGAAACCCGCCACGATGAGACATACAACTTCCGCTTCAAGCCAAATTATGGTTCTGGCCTGCAAATGTTGCAACGGGAAGATAATAAACCTGGTGAAGCTTATCATATTATGGATGGCTCCACGATTTTACTCGATAAGGGTTATCATCCTTGCTGCGCATTGCCGGGTTATGAAATGTATTATTTCACTATTTTGGCGGGACTTAGCCAGCGCAGCCTGAAGCAATATTTCCAACCCACGCATGCAGAGCAGCTAAAAACCATTCCCGGCATTATGGACATGGTGGCAAAGTTCAAATGAGTTTGGTGACGCTTGAGCAAGTTTTGCAGCCAGCCTTGAAAAACGGTTATGCCGTGGCTGGTGTTGTGTGCCTTGGTTGGGAAGATACACATGCCTTTGTTGCCGCGGCTGAATTGGAACGGGCCCCCATTATTTTACAGGCAGGACCGGGTGCACGCGAGCACACACCACTTCCGATTTTTGCAAAAATGTTCAGGCATCTCGCTGAACATGCATCTGTGCCCGTGGTCGCTCATCTTGACCATGGTTATTCAATGGAAGAATGCAGGCAAGCTATTGCCGAAGGTTTTACATCGGTGATGTTTGATGGTTCAAAAAAACCATTGCGCGAAAACATTGATGAAACTTCGGCCATCGCAGAAATGGCGCATCAAGCGGGCGTTTCCTGTGAAGGAGAAATTGGGTTTGTTGGCTATGCTGGTGGTGCCGCATCCGCCGGAACAGACCCAGATGAGGCCGCGCAATTTGCTAAAGTTACAGGCGTTGACGCCATGGCAATTTCCGTTGGCAATGTTCATTTGCAACAAAACAAAGAGGGCAAGTTAGATGAGGCCCGCATTTCTGCAATTGCCGCTGTCACCAATGTACCGCTCGTCATCCACGGTGGGTCGGGCGTTCCTGCTCACCAACGTTTGGTGCTGGCAACGCAATCGAACATTTGTAAATTCAACATCGGCACAGAATTGCGCATGGCCTTTGGTGCGGCTTTGCGCAAGGCGGTAGAAAGAGACCCAAGCCGATTTGATCGGATTGCCATTCTGAAAGATACCCACGCCCCGGTTGTGGAGGCCGCACGATTGGTTCTGCGCGGCTTAGGATGTTCTGGTAGGGTCTGATTTTAGGAAAATGCATTGCAACCGATTGCAAAGACAGTAAGCCTTTGAAGCAATTTATTGTTTTGGGCGCAGACTTCCGCGTTCGACAATTGCACAGGCAAACAATCGTGACTCAATAACGCGATCAGGATTTTCAACCAAATCAATAATAAGTTCAATAGAGCTTTGAATGATATCGCGAAAAGGCTGACGGATTGTTGTCAGATTATAAGCGCTCCACCCTGCAATGCTGATATCGTCGACGCCAAGAAAACCAATGTCTTGTGGAATTTGCATTCCCTGCTCACGCACAAAATCCATTGCGCCCATGCAAATTAAATCATCGCCACAAAACACTGCCTGCACACCAAGAACTGCGCGAAGTTTTTGCATGGCATCGCGCCCCGCCTCATAACTATAATCGGCCGCATAGCAGATTCGTGCAATTTTTAAGCCTAAGCTTTTTGCCCGACGTTTGAAGCCATTCATGCGGTCTTGGGTTGAAGTCGCGGACTCCGGCCCACCGATTACACCCACAAGTGTATAGCCCCGTTCAAAAAGTGTTTCTGCCGCGAGTGCGCCACACCGAACGTTATCAATTCCAATAATATGTACTTCATTGGCGCTGTGATGCTTGCCAAACGAATGGACCACCGGAATTCCGGCCTTTCGAAACGAGCCCGCAAAATCTGGTGGCAGAGTCGAAGTTGCTATAATCACACCGTCGACACTGTATTGTCGCAACAGCTGCATCGATTTTTCTGGATTTGTCTCATGTGTAAGGTTGACCAACAAAGGTCTAAATCCGCGCGCTTGCAATTCTACTGTGAAGTGGTCAAAAATTTCCAGAAATGCTGGATTTTGGAAATTATTGGCCACAAGACCAATAAGCTTTGTTCGTTTGGTCGTAAGGCTGCGAGCAATCATCGAAGGCCTGTATCCCAATTCGCGCGCCGATTTTTCGACTTTAGCGCGGGTTTTAGCTGATACGCTTGCTCCATCTGTGAACGTGCGCGAAACCGCAGACCGCGACACACCTGCCTTTAGAGCCACGTCTGTGATTGTCACCGCCACAAGATTCTCCACCATCCAACTGTCATGCCAATCATACACAATGCCCGGGCAAACAGCTCGAGATTTTCAAAAAGCGTGGAACTTTTTGGGTTTGGGTAACTTAGTCTCCATTCAGCCGTGCTCATCTGGCTTTTCTTTTGGGCTGAGAGAGTTGCTCGGTCTTTGAAAAGGCGCATAGTCTATTCAAGAAACGAATTGAAAAAATAACGAGCGGCCAAGTTCCATTCGTTTCAATGAGGAATTATATATTATGCGCCGCTATTTTTGCCCGCAATGCCAAAGTGAAGTTTATTTCGACAACACTGCATGCGTTTCCTGTAAAAGTTCTTTGGGTTATTCGAGTTCGACAGACTCTTTTCGCGCCTTGTCGACACTTGTTCCTTTGCAACATGGTTCAGAAAACATTTGCGCAAACCACGATTTGATTGGCTGTAATTGGATTGTCGAACACACCGAGACTTCACATTTCTGCAGCAGTTGCCAACACACGTTAGTTATCCCTGATCTCTCCACAACCCCGAATGTTGAACGCTGGGCGCGGCTTGAGCGGGCAAAGCGGATGCTGTTTTACGGGCTGTTGAAATTTCAATTGCCCCTTGAACTGGATAAAAACACCTTGAACGGCAGGCTTCAATTTGAGTTTAAATCAGATCTTTTGTCTTTTGTGGGCCAAGAGGCCAAGACAATCACTGGCCACAAGAATGGTGTGATTACAATTAATATCAAAGAAGCCGATGATGATGTGCGCGAGCAACAGCGTGTTCAAATGGGTGAGCCTTATCGTACTTTGATTGGGCACTTGCGCCATGAGATTGGTCATTATTATTGGGATAGACTGGTTGCGAACACCGAGCGCCTCGATCAATTTCGCGCCATGTTCGGTGATGAGCGCATTGACTATGCGCAGGCATTGCAGCGTCATTACCAATTCGGTGAACCACAGGGTTGGGAAATGCGTTACGTCAGCGCTTATGCCAGTTCTCACCCATGGGAAGATTTCGCTGAGACTTGGGCACATTATTTTCATATCGTTGATGGATTGGAAACGGCACAAAGTTATCAGATCAAAAGCGCTGATGTTTCTGGTGGTGTCTACAAAAGCTCATATGAAGAAAAAGATTTCAGCACCTTAATAAGTGCATGGGTGCCACTGACAATTGCGATGAACGCGATGAACCGCTCAATTGGAAATAGTGATTTCTATCCCTTTGTATTGTCTAATGCGATCTCAGAAAAACTGCACTTCGTGCACAATTTTATCCACCATTTTGAATGATGATCAATGCTCGATTGAAATCACGTCCACCTTCTGTGTGCTAGTGTGTTTGCCGTGGCTGCGTAAAACCCCTTTGATCGGGGCAACATCAGCATAGTCTCGGCCACGCGCAATAATCACATGATCTGTTCCTGCCAGTGTTGAGTTGGTGGGGTCATATTCCATCCAACCCAATTGGCTTCCGCACCAAATCCTAACCCAGGCATGCATCGCGTCTGCACCTTCAAGGCGTTTCTTTCCCGGCGGCGGCTTCGTGCGCAGAAAACCACTCACGTAACCCGCTGGAATCCCTAAACCACGCAAACACGCAATCATAATATGCGAAAAATCTTGGCACACACCACGCCGACCGTGAAAGGCTTCTAACATTGGCGTTTCAACTGTTGTCGCTTTCGGATCATATTTAAAATCGCGGTGCAGGCCCTCACCAATTGCCATTACAATTTCTAAAATTGAGAAGTTGCTCTTCACATGGTTCAAAGCATATTGCGTGGTGGCGTTATCGAGTGGAACGCGCGAAGATGAACCTAGAAAATGATGCGGTGCCCATGCACCCAAACTTTTATGGGCGCTGATATCATCAATCAATTGCAGAAGTGTGGGAGCGACATATAACTTTGGTTCAACATGAAAACGCTCAACACGAGAATGCACTGAAAAATTGATCTTTTTGTGGGCATCAAAAAACGCCAGTTCAACATTGTTGTTGCCAAAAAAATCTTTTTGTAACCGCGATTCAGCGGGCTTTGGCACAACATCTATGGCCCCAACCACCTGCCGCTGCTCGCCCGGCAAATCGGCGGGCGCAAGACGGATGATATGCCGGCTGGCACCAGCCGGATGTTCATAATCATAAGCGATATTCAGCGTGATATCATAAAGCATGAAGCCAACCCTTATCGCAGATAATTGGCTGTGAGAAGGTTGGAGAGTTGAGCTATTTCTGTTCCCAGCGTGCTTAACGTTTCTGTTTCAACTGCCTCTGGCAGCATTACGGTTAAGTTGGTGCGTGTTTTAAGAATAATGCTTTGCAAAGGTGAAAGTTGCGAATTGGCATCCACCCCCGGAAGAAATGCCATGTGTTCAGAGATCTGATTGATTTGATAAATAACTGAACGCGGGTTCAATGGATCAAGGGCAAGAAGGTCGATTATTGTTGAGCGATTTGTGGCAACAGCATAACGCTGCCGATGCGTCATGGTGCTGTCTGCCACTTCAACTGCCAAGTCGAGGCTTCCGTCGACGGCGTCATCTTTGGTAAAAGCCGTCAGCAAAGATACAAGTGAACTTGCTCTTTCCAATGAACGGCCGATGCTGAGAAATCGCCAGCCCATTGATCGATACATATTTTCGTGAACCAACCCTGAGAAGCCTGAAAGCTTGCGCAACAGCACACTCATGGCGCGGGCCATGTCATCACCCGGTGTTGCGGTTTTGACCATTTTGCCAACGGTTTTAGATAGATCATCCAAGGCTAACCAACCGTCCAAAGAAAAGCGATCACGAACATGGCTGGCAGCAGCTGTAGCAGAAGAAAGAGTTTGCACTACGCCAAGGGGCAACCCTTTCGATGGATCAGCGCCAATGGTGGTGAGATGTTTGGACACTTGTTTCAGCAGTAGAGTTTCAGCTGAACCGGTTTCAACAAATCGCAAATGAAAGGCGCGCAACATGCGAATAGTATTTTCGGCACGTTCAACATAGCGGCCCATCCAGAATAAATTATCGGCTGCCCTGCTGGGAAGAACGGCTTGTTGCTGGCGCACAAAGGGTGCGGAAGGATGTTCCAACATGCTTTCTGTGCGCACTGCCTTTTTGCTGACAATCCAAACATCGGCCGCAGCACCACCGCTTTGCATGGCGAGAGAAGATGAATTTCCCGCTGGGCCAATCCGCGCAAAGCCACCCGGCATCACCTGCCAGCCTTTGGCTGTGCGCGCCAAAAACACGCGCAAACTCATTGGATGGGGAGAGAGAACATCATTTTTGAAGGCGGGCGTTGTGGACAGCGTTACAACCTCTTGTGCAACAAGGTGGGCCGCACCTCTATCAATAAACCCCTCCAAGTGAGAGTCAGCGCCAAATTCCGAGGAATTTTTTGGCGCAGACATATCATCATGGTCCAGAAGAAGTCGCGTGGCAAAGGCATTGCCAATTGTCATGCGTGAAGCATTGGCCTTAACGTAGTTTCGCTCAGCCTCTTGGCCACACCACCAGGTTGCCACATTCGGTATGGCCAGTGGCTTTCCCATTAAAGCTTCGCTGATGCGCGGGAGAAAAGCCAAAAACGCTTTGGTTTCCAGAATACCCGAGCCCAGTGCATTGACCATGGTGATCGTGCCATCGCGCACAGCGCCTAAAAGCCCTGGTGTTCCAAGGCGAGAGTTCTCGTCAAGCTCCAATGGATCAGCCCATGCCGCATCAAGCCTGCGCCACAAAACGCTGATTGGGCGAAGGCCGGCCACGGTTCTGACCATCAGCCTTCCATCGCGCACCGTCAGGTCTTCACCTTCCAACAGCATGAGGCCCAGATAACGCGCAATATAGGCGTGTTCATAATATGTGTCGTTCATCGGGCCGGGCGTTAGGATACCCACACGGCTATCGTCCTCTGCGCGCAGATCCAACAGCGTGTCGCGAAAGTTTCGAAAAAAGCCTGCCAGGCGATTGACGTTTGAACGTGCAAAAATATCAGAATAAATTCGCGATGTGGCGATGCGGTTTTCCAACGCAAAGCCAGCACCTGATGGGGCTTGTGTGCGATCACCCAAGACCCACCATTGGCCATGCGGTCCGCGCCCAATATCAAACGCCACAAAATGCAAATAATGATCTGACCGTGGTTTTATGCCGACAAGGGGGCGCAACCATTCTGGATTATCTGCAATAAGACTTGGCGGAATAAATCCGTTGGCCACAAGTGTGTTGTCACCATATAGATCAGCAACAACCTGTTCTAAAAGTTCAGCTCGTTCACTTAAGCCAGTGTTGATTAGTGCCCATTCGTCTTCATCAATCAAAACGGGCATAGCACTCAAAGGCCAGTCACGGTCGCTTGAACCTTGCGGGCCATAGCGGCGATAAAAAACGCCCGCGTCACGCAGATATTGTTCACCCCGCGTAATCCGCAGGCTGAGTTCGCTTGGCGACATTGCATCCAAGGCTGAAAGAAGCCCCGCCCAGACCGGACGGATTTGACCATCCAACCCCATTAATTCATCAGGTGTTCCCTCTAAGGCCTGATATCCCGTCAGCAGACGAGAAATTGAAGCATTGGGCACTGCATTAGTCTGAACAGGCATTTCAAATCCCAGAGGGTCTGCGAAGATCGAGAGTTAGAGGAAAGTCTCGATGTGTCACTTCATGCGGTGGCACAAAGAAGCCGGGAGTATGACCGCGAGGTTCGAATCGCGCAAGACGCCGTGCATCAGCTTCGTTGCCATTTACCGGAAAAGTATCATAAGTGCGGCCACCGGGGTGGGCAGCATGGTAAACGCAGCCGCCGATCGAGCGCCCCGTCCACGTATCATAAATATCAAAAGTCAGTGGAGCATTCACGGGCAACGTTGGATGTAAAGCCTTTACGGGTTGCCACGCTTTAAAACGCACACCAGCAACCGCAACACCGCCGCCGACATTTTTCAGGGGAATAGTTCTGCCATTACATGTCACGGTATATCGCTCAGGCGTGGCCGTTGTCAGCTTTACTTGCAGGCGCTCAACCGAGCTATCGGTATAACGCACGGTGCCCCCAATGGCTCCGGTTTCGCCCAACACATGCCAAGGTTCCAGCGCTTGGCGCAATTCTAAATGTGCGCCTTCATATTCAACTTCACCACAGAATGGAAAACGGAATTCTGCTTGGGCTTCATACCAATCTTCGCGCATTTTAAAACCGTGCTGGCCCAAGTCACTCAACACATCTCTGAAATCTTCCCAGATGAAATGCGGCAACATGAAACGATCATGCAAACTGGTGCCCCAGCGTGTGGCATTGCCTGTAATGGGCGAATGCCAATGGCGTGCGATGATAGCGCGAATGAGAAGCTGTTGCGCCAGACTCATCCGCGGATCTGGTGGCATTTCAAAGCCGCGAAATTCAACAAGGCCCAAGCGGCCTGTTGGGCCATCTGGCGAATAAAGTTTATCAATGCAAATTTCGGCGCGGTGGGTGTTGCCTGTGACATCTATCAAAATGTTGCGCAATAAACGATCGACCAGCCACGGCATCGGTGAACTGTCTTGAGGCTTCGGAATTTGCGCCAAGGCAATTTCCAATTCGTAGAGGCTATCATGGCGCGCTTCATCAATGCGTGGCGCTTGGCTGGTGGGGCCAATGAACAGGCCGGAAAATAAGTAAGACAGGCTGGGATGGCGCTGCCAAAAGAGAATTAGGCTTTTCAATAAATCGGGCCGCCGCAAAAACGGGCTGTCCATTGGTGTAGCACCACCAACAACCACATGATTGCCGCCGCCTGTTCCCGTGTGGCGACCATCAATCATAAACTTGTCGGCACCCAATCGGGTTTGGCGGGCTTCTTCATAAACCGTCTGGGTGATGTAAACGCATTCATCCCAATTTGTCGCGGGTTGAATGTTCACTTCAATAACGCCGGGATCAGGTGCCACGCGCACGACATTCATGCGCGGATCTGGCGGTGGGGCATAGCCTTCAATGTGAACCGGCACGCCGAGCGATTGAGCAGAAGCTTCCGCGGCAGCAACCAATTCAAGATAATCTTCAATGCGCTCGACCGGGGGCATGAAAACGCAAAGCCTGCCGTCACGCGGCTCGACTGACATCGCCGTTCGCACCACACCTTCAACATCACCCAGCTTTTGTTCGACGCGATCTTGCACAGGTTCAGCCGCGGTGAAAGACGCCCTGGCCTGTTCGCGAACAATTTCCGCTTTATCAAAATCCGGCAAATCACCACGCGCAACGGTGGGATCAGCGATGTGAGTATAGGGATATTCAGAAGGCGGAACATGCGGCAAAGTTCCAAGTGGCAGGCGATATCCCACAGGGCTGTCTCCGGCCACCAGAAAGATATGACCTCGCCGCGTTTTCCATTTTTCAGATCGCCACTTCACTCCGCTTGCCTTCGACTGCCAGCGTTGCACTGGCAAAATATAACCCGATGGATTGGTCAATCCCCGTTCAAAAACACGTGCAATGCGGTTGCGCTCTTCGGGGTCTTTCAGTTTGGAGTTTTGCGGCGTTACGTTGTCGGGCAGGTTGCCTTCTTTTACAATCCATTCGGCCGGGTCTTCATATGCGGCGGTTACGAACGTGGCTTCTACTCCAAGTGCGGAAGCAATACCTTTCAGCAGGCTTTCGGCCAAGGCTGGTGTGGCGTGGGTGTCTTCGCCTTCTTTGGCAATCAAACCAACATCAGACCAAATGGGTTTTTCATCGCGTCGCCAATAGAGCGAAAATGTCCAGCGTGGCAGCGTTTCACCGGGATACCATTTGCCTTGGCCGTAATGTAAAAAACCACCCGGTGCAAAACGATCGCGAAGGCGGCGGATTAACTTATCTGCAAGCCCGCGCTTGGTAGGGCCAACAGCATCAATGTTCCATTCTTCCGCTTCAAAATCATCGATGGAAACAAATGTGGGCTCGCCCCCCATGGTGAGGCGCACGTCGCCCTTATTCAGGGAAGCGTCAACATCGTGGCCAAGTTTTAAAAGCTGTGCCCAGGCATCTTCCGAGAATGGTTTGGTAATGCGCGGATGTTCTGCCACGCGGTCAACCCGCATATCAAAACCAAATTCAACATTGGCAAAACTAGCAGCACCTGAAATAGGCGCTGCATTGCGATAATGCGGCGTTGCCGCCAGCGGGATGTGGCTTTCGCCCGTTAACAATCCAGACGTTGGGTCAAGCCCGATCCACCCAGCACCCGGAATATAGACTTCAACCCAGGCGTGAAGGTCGGTGAAATCTTTCTCCGTACCTTTGGGGCCATCAATTGCCACCAAATCTGGCTTCAACTGGATGAGATAGCCCGACACAAAACGCGCCGCAAAACCCAAATGCCGCAGAACCTGCACCAACAGCCAACTTGAATCCCGGCATGATCCTGTGCCACGTTCAAACGTTTCATCTGGCGTTTGAACGCCGGTTTCCATACGGATCACATAGCCAATATCGCGGGCCATGCTTGCATTCAGACCAACCAAAAAATCAATCGTGCCAGTTATGCTGCGATCAATATTGGATAAAAAGTTTTGCATTTGCGCACTGGCTGGTTCGGCCTCGCGGTAAATTATCAGATCAGGCCTGATGTCTTCTGCATATTCAAACGGCCATTCCTTGGCATATTCTTCAACGAAAAAATCAAACGGATTATACACCGTCATGTCGGCAACGACGTCCACCTCGATTTTCAATTCCAGCACAGGATTTGGAAACACGTAACGCGCCAGCCAATTGCCGTAAGGGTCCTGCTGATAATTTACGAAATGATCAGCAGGCGTTACTTTCAGCGAATGGGAGATGACACGGGTTCGACTATGCGGTGCGGGACGCAGACGGACAATTTGGGGGCCAAGTATAACTGGTCTGTCATATTTATAATGCGTGAGGTGATGAAGTGCTGCTGTTATTGCCATGGTGCCCTATGAAACTTTCATTCGCCCTAAAGTTTCACATTTCGCTGCAACGCACAATGAAAATTTAGATGAAGTTATGGTTCATAGCAAAAGCAATGCAATGACGGGCTAGACTGCTTGCTGGCCAATCTGTTTTACCAAATCTTCAGCTGTAAAAGCACTTTTGCCAAAAGCCGCTGCTGTTTCACTATGCACCCAAACGGCAGCAGCAGCCGCTTCAAAAGCCAGCATTCCTTGCGCGAGCAATCCTGTCACTAAACCTGCCAACACATCACCAGAGCCAGCCGTAGCCAAGGATGGCGGCGCGTTGGTGTTTACAATTGCACGGCCGTCAGGGTGAGCAATAACCGTATCTGCACCTTTGAGAATGACGATTGCACCAGAAATTTGCGCCGCCGTTCTGACACGTTCAATTTTTGAATCTGCAATATTCGTTAATGTGCCAAAAAGTCTGGCAAACTCTCCCTCATGCGGAGTTAAAACAACGGATGCGTTTTTTCTGGTTTTGATCAAATCAAAAAGCACGTGAGGATTTTCGGAAAAAGAAGTCAGTGCATCGGCATCTAAGACAACGGCGGCTGCACTTGATAAGGCCACTTTCACGTTTTGAATGGTTGCGTCACCAACGCCCGCAGCAGGCCCGATGCAAATTGCATTTTTGCGCAGATCTGACAAAATATCAGACAAAGTTTCAGGTGTCGATATTTCTTCCAGCATAATTGCGGTTAGATGATTGGCATGCACAGCCAAGGCATCAGCATGGCCCACCAAAGTAACAAGCCCTGCCCCAATTTTCAACGCGGCTTGTGCCGATAGCCGCGAAGCACCTGTCTTAAGCTTGTTGCCCGAAACCACAACAGCGTGGCCACGGTTGAACTTGTGGCCTTCAGGCGCAGAAGTCGGCAACTGTGGTTTGGAATTTTCCCAAAGCTGAATGTCAATTTCATCCAA
The DNA here is from genome assembly GCA_025356765.1 of Hyphomicrobiales bacterium. Lineage (GTDB taxonomy): Bacteria > Pseudomonadota > Alphaproteobacteria > Rhizobiales > Aestuariivirgaceae > Aestuariivirga. The sequence goes on from JANXRO010000213.1 coordinate 15,108, forward strand.
AGTTGCAGCCGAAATGCCAATATCCAAAACAACCGTTTCGCCACATAATTCTCTGCCAGGCAACAACACATGGGCTGGCTTTTTGCGAAAAAATGTGATGGTCAAATCCGCTTTAACACATGCTTCGCGTGGTTTTCCGGTTGATCCGTCAAGGCCTGATGGCACATCGACGGCAACAATTGGAACGCCAGCAGCGTTTATTTCGCTTGCCAATTGAGCTGGAAAATCTTTGTTGAGGCCCGCGCCAAAAAGTGCGTCAACGATAAGTTCGGCGTCGCCCAATTCATTGGAAACTGTTACTGGCCATCCCCATGCTTTAAGATAACGTGCCGCCACATGCCCATCTCTGCCGTTATTTCCAGGCCCACATAAAACAACAGTTTTGCGCGCACCAAATCGGCGCACAACTTCTTCAGCAACTGCACGACCAGCACGATCAATCAATTCTTCAATCTCAATTCCACAACTTTGGTCTACGCGTGACATTTGCGCAGGTGTGAGTATTTCATTGTTTGCTTTTCTGGCGGACACTTTGGTAACTTGCTTTGATATGATCTAAATATTGATCCTGGATAGAATACTAAAGTCATATTGACAAAACCAATCTATTGCCAGCATCGTGATCCGACCTAGGGCTAAACCCAGTTCATGCACAATTGAGTGCTTTGAGATTCGGGCCTTTCAAATTCAAAATCTTTCTGTGCTTGATCGACGCCGACGATCTGCCTGTAAAATAGGCAGCCTTTTGAAAATTGTTCGCAATTTAGCCACGCTTAATGCCCCCAGTTCAAATACTCGAATGCTATCTTTGCAGTAAAATATTGTTTTCATAGAATTAAGTTGCCCAATTCACAGAACGCGAAGAGCTGGCACACCCTTTGCTCCGACAGTCTTAGAAGCTGCCCTATGGGTCAGCGCGCTGAGTTTTTGATTGTAGGTGTACGATGGCGGCCGGATCACCAATAGAACTTGTTGCGCTGACGAAGCGCTATGGCACGACGCTTGCGGTGGATGCCATCGACCTTAAGATCGCTGCGGGCAGCTATTGTTGTCTGCTTGGCCCTTCGGGGTGCGGTAAAACCACAACACTTCGCATGATAGCGGGGCATGAAGCGGCATCACAAGGCGACATTCTATTAGGTGCTTCAAATGTTACAGACCTGCCGCCAGCCTCGCGCGGCACGGCAATGATGTTCCAATCTTATGCGCTGTTTCCGCATTTGACAGTGTTGGACAACGTTGGTTTTGCCTTGAAAATGCGTGGCGTAGACAAAGCAGAGCGAGACGCAAAGGCGCGCGAATTGCTTGGCTTGGTTGATATGGCAAATTATGTTGATCGTCTGCCCGGTCAATTGTCTGGCGGTCAACAACAACGCGTAGCTTTGGCGCGCGCGCTCATCACCGAGCCGCAGGTCTTATTGCTTGATGAGCCGCTTTCAGCGTTGGATCCATTCCTGCGTATTCGTATGCGGGCTGAATTGAAACGCTTGCAGCGCGAACTTGGCATTACGTTCATTCACGTAACCCACGGCCAAGATGAAGCCATGGCATTGGCAGACATGATTGTGCTGATGCACGATGGTAAAATTTCTCAGGCAGGCACGCCGCGCGAAGTTTTCAACAAGCCGGCCAATGAATTTGTGGCGAAGTTTATTGGCGGTCACAACATTGTGGATAGGGCTGGCAAAAAATTTGCTGTGCGCAGCGATCTGATGAATTTGCAAACCAAAAAACCTGCCGCAAAAACTGATGCCATTTTGGGTACAATTTCAGAAATTGAATATCAGGGCACTGCCTTTCACATCACACTGGCGGGCAAGACTGGTGAAGATCTCATCATACAGTTGGCGGAAAACAAATTCGATACAACACCACTGAAAGTGGGAACAGAAGTCTACGCAATATGGGAGCCATCGTTAGCCCACGCGCTTGGCTAGCAAGGCAAAAAAATAGCGCTTCAACAAAATTCGGGAGACGAATTCAATGATCAAGAAAAAAATAAGCCGTCGTAATCTTTTCAAAGCCGGTGCAGGCGTTGCGCTTGGCTCAGGTATGATTACTGGCTTTCCCGCCGTGCATGCGGGCGAAGAAAAAGTATTGCGTTATTTGGGCACCGCCGTGAACCAAGCTGACGCAATTTCAAAAAAGCTTTTTGATGATACCGGCATCAAGATTGAATATATTTCTGCAACAACAGACGATGTGACAAAGCGCGTTATCACGCAACCCAACTCTTTCGATATTTTGGACACAGAATATTTCAGCTTGAAGAAGTTGGTGCCATCAGGAAACATTCTTGGCCTTGATGCCAAGAAGATTAAAGAATTTGACAATATCACCCCAATTTTCACCAAGGGCGAATTGCCTTCTGGCAAAAAAATTGGTGATCAAGGAACAGCACCCAAGAAAGTGATGTTTTTGGAAGCAGCAGATTCAACCACATTTGCGAAAGAACCAACCCAATGGGTGACGTTGATCCCAACGGTTTACAATGCTGACACATTGGGCATTCGCCCTGATCTGATCAAACGCCCAATCACATCTTGGGCAGAACTTTTGAACCCAGAGTTCAAAGGAAAAGCATCTATCCTGAACATCCCGTCGATTGGTATTATGGATGCTGCCATGGTTGTTGAAGCCATTGGCAAATATAAATATCCAGACAAAGGCAATATGACAAAAGAAGAAATCGACATGACAATGGCGGTTATGACAGAGGCAAAAAAATCCGGACAATTCCGCGCCTTCTGGAAAGATTTCAATGAATCCGTCAACCTAATGTCATCTGGTGAAACAGTCATCCAATCCATGTGGTCACCAGCGGTTACCAAGGTGCGCTCTATGGGCATTGCGTGCACATTCCAGCCGCTTAAAGAGGGCTATCGCTCTTGGGCTTCCGGTTTCTGCGTTTCCAAGGCCACTACAGGCCCAAAACTTGATATTGCCTATGAATTTGTAAACTGGTTCTTATCAGGTTTTGCCGGCGCATATCTTAACCGCCAAGGCTATTATTCAGCCGTGTTGCCAACCGCCAAGGCAGCCATGGAACCCTATGAATGGGCCTATTGGATGGATGGCAAGCCTGCTGAAAAAGATATCAAAGCGCCAGATGGCACATTACTGGAAAAGGCGGGCGCTGTGCGCGACGGTGGTTCCTATGATGACCGCATGGGCAACGTTGCCTGCTGGAATGCCGTTATGGACGAAAACGATTACATGGTTCGCAAATGGAATGAATTCATTGCGGCTTAGTTGCTTTTAATCTTTTTGCACAAATCGCCACTCCTGCGAAAGCAGGAGTGGTAATTCTGGAACCATGGCTTTGAAAAACTCTCAATCGCAAAATCTATTTTCCTGGATGCAAGCAGGCCCGATGATGTTTATCTTCGCGGTGTTCTTCATCTTGCCTCTTTGTTTTGTGGTGATTGTAAGTTTCTGGGATTACAACGAATATGAAATGATCCCCAGCTTTACCACACGCGGCTATTACGAAAGCTTTGAGGGATGTTTAACGAAACTGCCCGAGCTTTGCACAATGCTTGCCACCTATGTGAAAACGGTGAAGCTGTGTTTAATCGTTTGGCTGTTTACTTTTCTCATCGGCTTCACAGTCGCTTATTTTCTGGCGTTTCATGTGCGATCAAAAACCTGGCAAATCGCCCTGTCATTGCTCTGCACAATTCCTTTTTGGACATCGAACGTTATTCGCATGATAGCGTGGATCCCATTGCTAGGCCGGAATGGTTTGGTGAACAATGGTTTGATTGATTTGGGGATAACCCAACAACCCGTGGAATGGCTTCTTTATTCTGAATTTTCAATCTGTTTGGCGCTGGTGCATCTGTTCACATTTTTCATGATTGTGCCGATATTCAACTCAATGATGCGGATTGACAGGCGGCTTTTGGAAGCGGCCTATGATGCGGGCGCCAGCGATTGGCAGACACTTTGGAATATCATCATCCCACTTTGCAAACCCGGCATTGTGATTGGTTCAATTTTCGTGATCACAATTGTCATGGGTGACTTTATAACCATCGGCGTGATGGGGGGCCAACAAGTTGCTGCGGCCGGCAAAATTATTGAAACACGATTGAATGCTTTGCAGTTTCCTGCGGCCGCTGCCAATGCCGTCATGCTTCTCGGCATAACCTTCCTCATCATCGTCATGCTCAACCGCTTGGTTGATATCCGGAAAGAATTGTGATGCGCGAAGGCCGCCCCAGAAGTTTTTATTTGTTGGCACTTTTTTTTGCCGCTTATGTTTTATTTCTTTATGGGCCGATGTTCGCTATTTTCGTACTTTCGTTTCAGGGCCCGCAAGGTGGCTTAACGTTCCCGATGAATGGATTTTCTTTGCATTGGTTTGCAAAGCTTTTTGCGGGCAATGGCATCGTTGACATTGGTGCCGCCTTCCGCAGGTCGATGGCCTTGGGCTTGGTCGTGATGTTGATCACCGTAACGCTTTCAGTATCGGCGGGCATGGCTTTTCGCAAAAAATTCAAGGGCTCTTCAATTTTATTTTATGCGGCGATTGCCAGTTTGATTGTGCCATCAATTGTAACATCGCTTGGCATTGCACTTGAATTTCGCATTATCGATGATCTTTTCAAACGCTACATATTCAGCGATTGGCAAACGGGCATGGGGCTTTTTACATCTGGCCTTGGCGCACATCTGACGTGGACACTGCCGTTTGGGTTGCTCATCATGTTTGCCATCTTCAATCGCTTTGATAGCAGATTGGAAGAAGCCGCGCGTGATTTGGGGGCAACACCTTGGCAAAGCTTTCGCTTTGTTGTGTTACCCATCATCCTGCCTTCCGTTATTGGCATTGGTTTGTTTGGATTTACGCTTTCGTGGGATGAACTGGCAAGATCAAGCCAAGCCATTGGCTCTGTCAACACCCTGCCGCTTGAATTGCAGGGCCTCACCACCACTGTCACCAACCCCGACATCTATGCTTTGGGCACATTAACAACAGGTGTTTCTTTTGTGGTGATTGGCCTTTGCCTTTGCATCATTTTATTGTTGCAACGACGCCAAGCGAAATTTGGGAGTGATGCGGGCAAGGGCGTTTGAAATGCTCATTCACGTTGTGAATCCGAACACCACACAATCATTCACCGACAAGATTGAAATTGCTGCCCAAGCAGCAGCCAGCATCGGCACCGAAATCTTTGCCAGCCAATCTGAGATGGGGCCCGTTTCAATAGAAGGCTATTATGATGAAGTGTTCGCCATGCCAGGCATGTTGAACCGGATCGTTGAAGCTCAGAAAAAAAATGTTTCTGGCCACGTCATTGCCTGCTTTGATGACACAGGTTTAGATGCTGCGCGCATGGCGGCTACAGCACCCGTGGTTGGAATTGGTGAAGCTGCTTTTCATGCAGCCAGCCTGATTTCTTATAAGTTCAGCGTTGTCACAACGCTCAACCGATCCATCCCTGTGATAGAGCATAATCTGGTCCGTTATGGTTTGGCCTCACGTTGCGCTAAAGTGCGGGCAGCCGAAGTGCCTGTCCTCGCCCTAGAAGATGCAAATTCGCCTGCTCGGGCATTAATCTCACAAGAAATTAAGAACGCAAAACTGCAAGACCACTGTGAGGCAATCGTATTGGGTTGTGCAGGCATGGCAGACTTAGCGACGAGCCTTAGCTTAGAACACGGCTTGCCCGTGATAGACGGCGTTTCCGTTGCAATCGGCTTGATTGAAATGTTGGCGCGCAGCAGGCTTCGCACATCTAAGGTTGGTGGCTATGCGCAGCCCCTGCAAAAAAAATATACAGGCATGTTCGCGCCATTCGCGCCGCACAATAATTGATCAATAATTTGCGTTCCCGCTTAACATTGCATCACATTCGGTTTGCCTAATATTAAATCACTTGCTTGAAACACACTGAGATTCAATGTGTTAACGTGAATTAACGAATTGGCATGTCGGTTGCAAAGCTCTCGCAGTGCACAAATTGCATGAGGGAAAAACAAACATGACAAACAGACGGGGATTTCTAAAATCGACAGTGGCTTTTGCTGCACTTGCAGGCGCTGCGTTGGTTCCACAATTTGCATTTGCAGACGGCGAGACCATCAAGGTTGGCATTCTGCATTCACTTTCCGGCACCATGGCGATCAGCGAAACCACGCTGAAGGATGTGATGCTGATGTTGATCGAGCAACAAAACGCCAAGGGCGGTTTGCTTGGCAAAAAGCTTGAAGCTGTTGTTGTTGATCCTGCTTCGAACTGGCCATTGTTTGCTGAAAAGGCGCGTGGTTTGATTTCAGGTGACAAGTGCGCCGCCGTGTTTGGCTGCTGGACATCAGTATCGCGCAAATCTGTATTGCCAGTCTTTGAAGAATTGAACAGCTTGTTGTTCTATCCTGTTCAATATGAAGGCGAAGAAAGCTCCAAGAACGTATTCTACACAGGCGCTGCGCCAAACCAACAGGCTATTCCTGCTGTCGATTATTTGATGAACCAAGGCATTAAGCGTTGGGTTCTGGCCGGGACCGACTATGTCTACCCACGCACCACCAACAAAATTTTGGAAGCCTACCTTCAATTGAAGGGCGTTGCCAAAGAAGACATCATGATCAACTATACGCCGTTTGGACATTCTGATTGGCAATCGATCGTATCAGACGTGAAGAAGTTTGGTTCTGCCGGTAAAAAAACTGCCGTTGTATCAACCATCAATGGTGATGCGAACGTTCCATTCTATAAGGAACTGGGCAACCAAGGTGTGAAGGCAACAGATATTCCTGTTGTTGCATTCTCAGTGGGCGAAGAAGAACTTGCTGGCTTGGACACCAAACCGCTGGTTGGCCATTTGGCAGCATGGAACTATTTCATGTCTATCGACACACCATCGAACGCTGCCTTCATTAAGGATTGGCATGCCTTCATTAAAAATGACAAGCGCACAACCAACGATCCAATGGAAGCGCATTACATTGGCTTCAACATGTGGGTTGCAGCCGTTACTAAAGCTGGCACGACTGACTCTGATGCTGTGCAAGATGCCATCATCGGTGTGACTGTGCCTAACCTCACGGGCGGCTATGCGGCCATGTTGCCGAACCATCACATCACGAAACCAGTTTTCATCGGCGAAATTCAGGCTGATGGACAGCTTGATGTGGTCTGGCAAACGCCAGGCCTTGTTGCAGGTGATGAATGGTCAGATTTCTTGCCCGGATCAAAAGACCTCATTTCAGATTGGCGCAAGCCACTGCATTGCGGAAACTTCAACGTAACCACTGGCAAATGCGGCGGTGCCGCTTAACGTCTCGAGCCAGAAAAGCCCAGCCGAGTTCCTCCCTTGGCTGGGTTGCTTCATTCTTATGAATGGGTTGCCATGCGCAATTTAAAACTTTTTTTGATTTCAATCTTCACGCTGACTTGGCTGTCAGTTGCATTTGCGCAAGACGTAGGTGGCCTTGTTGATAAGTTGGCGCAAGGCAGTTTGAATGA
>JANXRO010000276.1 GCA_025356765.1 Hyphomicrobiales bacterium
GTGCTTGATATGGGTGAATCTGTGAAGATCATGGATCTGGCAAAAACCATGGTAGAGCTTCAAGGCCTCAGCCTGAAAACCACTGAAAACCCGCAAGGCGACATTGAAATTAAAATCACCGGGCTTCGTGATGGTGAAAAACTTTACGAAGAATTGCAAATCGGCAAAGACATTTCCAAAACCAATCACATGCGCATCATGCGCAGCAATGAATTTTTTCTCTCACCCCAAAAATTAAATGTGGAATTGAAAAAAATTGAAACGGCGTTGAAAGCTGGCAAAGATCAACAAGCCGTTGATTGTGTCTTCAAGCTTGCAGGCTTGGGCAGTTAACGCTTGGCCAGCTGCATCACAGCGTTTAATACATCGCAGGTTTTTGCAATTTCATCAGGCTTTAATGTGGGGTGCACCATAAACATGATGCTGGTTTCGCCCAATTGCTGTGCCATGGGCAAGCGTTGGGCAGGCCTGCCCGGTGCATGATCGAAGGCTTTTTCCAAATAAACTTCAGAACAAGACCCTTGATAACACGGCACGCCTCTTGCGTTAATTTCATGCACAATGCGGTCGCGTGACCAGTCAGTTTTTAAACCTTCAGGCTTTGCAAATACATAAGCCTTGTAAAATCCATGCGTAACAGAATTGGGAATTTCAGGAACACGCAAGGTTGAAGATTGTCTTGCCGCATTAAAAATCTGATGCGCGTTCTTGGTGCGAAGTGCAGTCCATTCCGCCATGCGGTGAAGTTGAATACGCCCAATCACCGCCTGCATTTCAAGCATGCGCCAATTGGTGCCAACCGATTCATGCAGCCACCGAAATCCCGGTGGATGTTGGCGCTCATAAACTGCTTCGTATGATTTGCCGTGGTCTTTGTATGACCAAGAGCGTGACCAATAATCCTTGTTGGCCATTGTCACCATGCCGCCTTCGCCGCCGGTTGTCATAATTTTGTCTTGGCAAAAAGACCACGCGGCAAAATCAGAAAGGGCACCAACGGAAACACTATTCAATTTGGCGCCATGGGCCTGGGCACAATCTTCGACCAAAAACAAACCATGAAGTTTTGCCAAAGTTTTAAAGCCATCCATATCGCAGGGCCAACCTGCCAAATGCACACATAATATTGCTTTGGTTTTTTTCGTTAATACCCGCGCTGCCGACTCTGGCGTAATCACTTGTGAATTGGGATCAACATCGGCAAAAACCGGAATGGCCCCAGCATTGATGATCGACGTGGCCGAAGCCAAAAACGTCCGTGAGCTGACGATAACTTCATCGCCCGCGCCAATGCCTAAAACCTTCCACGCCAGATCAATGGCCAACGTGCCATTGGCAAGAGAAACGGCATGAGGCGTGCCACACCACGCGGCAAATTCTTTTTCAAAGTCGCGGCATTCCGTGCCTGTCCAATAATTTACTTTATTAGATAAAAGCACTCGCGAAACCGCTTCCGCCTCTTCGGGCGTAAAACTGGGCCATGGGCTGAATGAAGTTCCAAGCATGGAATCAGTTTAACACGGAATTACAGTTCACCAATCACGCACTTCTTAGCCAATGCTTTGTATTGCTTCTCGGTAAATAAAATAGGATTGCCACCTGCTGATGGATCTTTAATCGCCATCGCCGCCACTTCATCAAGGCGCTTTGTATCAATGCCAATATCAGCAAGCTTATGGGGAATGCCCACTTCTTTGCGCAAAGCCAAAATCCATTTCAAAAAGCCATCAAACCCGCCTTTAATGCCCAGATAGGCAGCGGCGCGATCAATATCTTTTTCAATCTTCTTGCGGTTAGCCTTCACAACATAAGGCAAAATAATGCCGTTCAACATGCCATGGTGTGCATCATACAACCCACCAAACGGATGAGAGAGAGCATGGACCGCACCAAGCCCACGTTGAAACGCGGTGGCCCCCATGGATGATGCCAGCAACATGTTGCCGCGCGCATCCAGATCTTTGGGTTTCTTCACGGCTTTGGCCAAATTTTCTTTCACCAACAGCATGCCTTCAAGGGCAACACCTTTGGCCAGCGGGTGATAAAATGGCGCGGAATAAGCCTCAATATTATGAGCCAAAGCATCCATGCCTGTGGCGGCTGTTAATTTTGCAGGCAAGCCAACCGTAAGGTCAGGATCAAGAATGGAAATGCGCGGCATGATGGCCGGATGGAAAATGATTTTCTTTTCATGGGTTACAGGATGCGTCACCACACCAGCGCGGCCAACCTCAGATCCTGTGCCTGCCGTTGTGGGAACCGCGATGATCGGTGAAATGCGTGTTGCATCAGCGCGCGTCCACCAATCATCCACATCTTCCAAATCAAATACGGAAATAGATTGGCCATGCATCAACGCAATCATCTTGCCGATATCAAGGCCAGAACCACCGCCAAACGCAATCACGCCATCATGCATGCCAGCCTTATAGGCTTTGACACCGGCAATCACATTGGCCTCAACCGGGTTGGGGCGCACATCTGAAAATACCAGCGCAGCAAGGCCAGCCTTTTTCAAATCCGCAACAATGTCTTGCACCATGGGCATGGCAGCAAGGCCAGGATCTGTTACAAACAACGGTCGCTTCATGCCAACGGCTTTGCAATGATCAGCCAATTCCTTGATGCGCCCTGCACCAAATTTCAATGCGGTTGGAAAGTTGAAATTGCGATTGGGTAACGTCATATCTTTGTCCTCAAATGAAAACTTTTTGGCCGTGTCAAAGCCTCATAGCCAATGCTTGAAAGCGTTGCACCACGGCCCGTATTTTTAACGCCAGTCCATGTCAATGCCGGATCAAGATTATCACAGCGGTTCATAAACACAGTTCCGGTTTCAAGCTGATTGCCAATGTTGTGTGCGGCCTCAACATCGCTTGTCCAGATGGCTGCCGTCAACCCAAAGTCTGAATCATTCATCAGTTGAATGGCCTCTTCATCGCTTGAAACTTTCATAATGCCAACCACTAGCCCGAAACTTTCATCGCGCATCACGCTCATCTGATGGTTTACATTTGTGAGAATTTGCGGCGCTAAATAAGGTGTGCCCTTTTTGCTGGCGGCAAACATTTTTTCATCAAGATGCGCCTTGGCACCACCGCGCACAGCGGCGGCAATTTGCTTGCGCACAAAACTTGCGGCATCCGCTTTAATCATCGGGCCCAACGTTGTGGCTTCTTCCAAAGGCGAACCCAACACATAGGTTTTGGCCAAGGCCACAGCACCTTCAACAAAATCCTTATAAAGATTTTTGTGAACGTAAATGCGTTCAATGCCGCAACAGCTTTGGCCGGAATTGAAAAACGCACCATCGACCAAATTTTCCACCGCATGGGCCAGGTTTGCATCGGCCCTAACATAGGCCGGGTCTTTGCCACCAAGTTCTAAGCCAACATTTAAAAATTGCCCCGCTGCTGCCTGCTCAATCGCCTGGCCGCCGGGAACTGATCCAGTGAAGCAAACCATATTGGCCAATTTGCCCGAAATAATATCAGCTGATTGTTCATGGCTTAAAACCAAATGTTGAAAGAGCCCTTTGGGCAGCCCCGCTTTGTCAAAGGCCTGTTGAAACCGCTCACCCACCAGCAAAGTGTGAGAGGCGTGTTTTAGAACCACAGCATTGCCTGCCATCAAGGCCGGAATGATAGAGTTGACAGCCGTCAGATAAGGATAATTCCACGGCGCAATTGTAAAAACCACACCCAAGGGAGCCCGCTGAA
>JANXRO010000282.1 GCA_025356765.1 Hyphomicrobiales bacterium
TAATAAAGCCTAACTTGGGGCGAGATCAAGCCTCTGGCAGGTTGAGCCTGATATGCAATTCACGCAGCTGTTTGGGGCTTGGGTCTGATGGTGCGCCCATCAACAAGTCTTGGGCCTGTTGGTTCATGGGGAACAGCGTAATTTCACGCAGGTTTGAGGCACCCACAATCAACATCACCAAACGATCAACACCAAAGGCCATGCCGCCATGGGGCGGGGCACCAAATTGGAAGGCGCGATACATGCCACCGAAGCGTTCTTCCACTTCAGCCTTGGTTACGCCGGCAATTTCAAACGCCTTCACCATGGTTTCGGGCGAGTGGTTGCGGATGGAGCCTGAGGCAATTTCAAAACCGTTACATACCATGTCATATTGAAATGCTTTGATGGTCAGCGGGTCTTGTTCCTGCAACGCTTTCATGCCGCCTTGTGGCATGGAGAATGGGTTGTGGGCAAAATCCACTTTCTTGTCTTCATCGCTCCATTCATAGAATGGGAAGTCGATAATCCACGCAAAGGCGAATTCATTTTCGTTGGTGAGATTGAGTTCTTTGCCAACGAGCGTGCGAGCATCACCCGCAAAGCGATAGAATTTTTCTGGGCGGCCAGCCACGAAGAAACAAGCATCGCCAACATTCAGGCCAAGTTGTTTGCGAACAGATTCTGTGCGTTCAGGGCCAATGTTTTTGGCAATTGGCCCAGCGGCACCTTCTTCTCCATCACGCCAGAACACATAGCCGAGGCCCGGTTGACCTTGGCCTTGCGCCCATGAATTCATGCGATCGCAGAACGCGCGTGAACCGCCTTTGGGTGCAGGAATGGCCCAAACTTCAACCTTCGGGTCAGCGGCAATCATGCCCGCAAATACTTTAAAGCCAGAGCCTGCGAAATGTTCGGTCACAGCCTGCATCTCAATCGGGTTGCGCAAATCTGGCTTATCAGAACCAAAGCGGCGGATGGCCTCGCTGTGGGGAATGCGTGGCACTTCAGGACGAACAGTTTTGTTGCCCTTGAACGTATCAAACAATTCCATGATGACAGGCTGCATTGTGGCGAACAGATCATCTTGCGTCACAAAGCTCATTTCCAGATCGAGTTGATAAAACTCTCCGGGCAAGCGATCGGCGCGCGGGTCTTCATCACGGAAGCATGGGGCAATTTGGAAATATTTATCAAAGCCCGCAACCATCAACAGTTGCTTATATTGCTGTGGCGCTTGCGGAAGCGCAAAGAATTTGCCCGCATGAATACGGCTGGGCACCAGAAAATCTCGCGCACCTTCTGGCGAAGACGCAGTGAGGATTGGCGTTGAAAATTCATTAAAGCCAATGTCGTTCATTTTGTTGCGCAGGTGAGACACAACTTTGGTGCGTGTCATGATATTTTTGTGCAGCGTTTCGCGACGCAAATCCAGGAAGCGATATTTCAGCCGAATGTCTTCAGGGTAATCAGGTTCACCAAAAATGGGCAAAGGCAATTCAGCCGCTGGGCCCAGAACTTCAATGTCAGTCGCATAAACTTCGATCAGGCCGGTGGGCATATCTTTGTTTTCGGTGCCAGCAGGCCTGATACGCACCTTGCCATCAATGCGCACAACCCATTCTGAACGCAAACCCTCTGCCGCCTTGAACGCGGATGAAGCCGGGTCTGCCACCACTTGGGTTATGCCATAATGATCGCGCAAATCAAAAAACAACACGCCACCATGGTCACGCACACGGTGCACCCAGCCCGAAATGCGGATTGTTGTTTCAGCATCGGTGTTGCGCAATTGGCCACAGGTGTGGGTGCGGTAGGCGTGGGTCATCAGCATAATCCTTGAATGAGGCCGCTAAAGGCCACGGCACTCTCGATTTGTCAAGGATGGAAGTTTAACGAGCTCAGCCTTAAAGCTGTGCCGTCGTCTTCAACTTCTTCTTCTTTTTTACTGCAGGTTTCAGATCTTCTGCCACCTTTTTTGGTTCAGGCTTTTTAGCCCACCAGAAAAATGGCTTATGAGGTTCGCTGCTGGCTGTTGACGTTGAGGTAAAATCGAAAAAACCGCCTTTGATGACGACGGAAGAATTTTTATAGCCAGCCTTGCCCACAAGTTCATACAACAAGGTTGCGTTTTCAGGTGCCAAGCGCACACAGCCATGCGAGGCCTTGGTGCCAAGCCTATTGATGTGATATGACCCATGGATAGCGTGGCCCATGCCGGTGAAAAACATGGAATGAGGCATGGGTGCATTGTCCCATTCTTGGCTGAAATGCGATACTTCCATGCGGAAAATGTGATAGCTGCCCGAAGGTGTGTCGTGGCCTTCGCCGCCAGTTGACACCAACCAATCATAGGTTCGCACGCCGTCAATCGACACGATCATATGCTGGGTGACTTTGTTGACAACAATGTCAATCTTCATGGCCCAACTGGCTGTGGTGGAAAGAGCCAAGGCAACAAACGCTGCCAAGCCAGTTGCTGTGTGTTTAAACTTCACGCGATATCTCCTGCAAATCAAACCGGGCCCCGCCACAAATTAGCCCTATTCAATGGCGGGTGCAAGCTCGCTTACAGCCAAAGCATTGCCTAGTTTTTAATCGTGATGCGGCCTTCAACCTTGGCATCAACACTTCCAGCGGTGCGGATATAATACATCACATCATTGGCCATTAATTTGCCGTTGCCACCATTGATGATAATTTTGCCGCCGGCAAAAGCAGTATACCCATCGCCGCCGCCCAACATGTAGTCATTGGTGGCCAGTTTATAAGTTGCGGCCAGATCCAAAGGCTTGTCGCCCACCATCACAGATGTAACGCGGCTGCCCGGTGGTTTTGAAACATCCGCCTCTACTTTCAAGCCAGACACTTGTGGAAAGCGCCCTGCCCCATCTTCAAACTTGCTGAAACCATTTTCCAAGGCATCTTGAATTTGCTTGCCCGAAACTTCAACCAACACCGTTGTATTGCCGAAGGGCAACTCGCTCAGCACATCTTTGCGCGTAATATCAGAACCCGCCGCATATTCTCTATCTGCCCGAATGCCTCCGCCGTTAATGATGGTCACATCCGCCCCAACAGCTTTGCACAATGCATCAGCAATCAAATTACCCATCGCCGTTTCTTGTTTGCGCACCATATTGCGGCGGCTATCCAGCGGCCCCACGGTTTTGCCGATCACAACATTCAACTCTTTATCCAACATGGCATCATAAACGGCTGATGCCTTCACTGTTTCGGCATCCGGCTCCACGGTTGCCGTGTCGATAAATCGGAAAGATGGTTCCCACTTCACGCTGCGCTTGTTGTCTTTGGTTTCAATGGTGACGTTGAGATCCATCGGCACCAGATAATTGGCATCAATTGAGGTTTCGATATAGGCAGTTATGCCATCATATTCCATGGCCAGTTCATGGTCATCGCCGGAAAGAATAACGTCAAAGGCCTTGCTGGAAAACAATTGAGCATCTTGTGAACGCGGTGTTTGCACAACGCCCACGACGAGATCTGCGCCATTTTTGCGAGCTTCTTTGGCAGCGGCAATGGCAGTTTCTGGTGAACTTTGAAATTTCAAGGTGCCTGTTGTGGCAACTTCGGGCGATGTGTCTTGTGCCACTGGAATGAGCGCAATTTTAACGCCGCCCAAGTCTTTCGTCATCACGCCGCCCAAGCCATCCACGGCTTTTCCATCTGCTGTGGTGATGTTGATTGCGGCCCACGGATATTTTGATTGCTTTACACGTTGAGCAAAAACCTCCGGCCCAAAATCAAATTCATGATTGCCGGGCACAGCCATATCAAAGGGCACAAGGTTGGTGAGCGCTATCATGTTTTCGCCCTTGTCGAGGCCCGACATCAACGAAGGCGAAATGAGATCACCATCAAACAAATAAAGAAAATTGGGGTTGGCGGCGCGTTCGGCCTTGGCCACGGCATTGAGACGCGCAAGGCCGCCACGGGTTTTGCTGCCGCTATATTTGTAAACATCACCGACGCCCAACAGTGTTATTTTGACGGTGTCTGCATGCGCAAGGTTTAAAAGCAACGTAAGCGCCAATGCACTGGCTGATAGGCGAACCAACATTCTTTGTATCAACACCATGATATTCCCCGTTTAGTTAAGCCTTCAACGTGACGAACAATTATGACGTTTCAATGTAATACCAGATTGTGACCAATCAGCTTTTTTTGCGTTTTGCGGCGCGTTTGGGTGTGCTTTCCAGGGCGCGCAACCGCGCTTCTTCCGTCATCATATAATCGCGTGTAGTTGGCAAAAAGTGTTGATCGCGACCAAACTGAATTTGAAAATTGTTCATGCCAATATAGCGGAATGACACTTCGGCCCCTGCTAGGTAAAACTCCCACATGCGGCAAAAGCGTTCGTCATAGAGCGCTTTTACCTTGTCGCGATTGGCCATAAAACGGTTCATCCATTCCCGAATAGTGCGGGCATAGTGCAAACGCAAAATTTCAATATCAGTGATATAAAGCCCTGTCTTTTCCATGACGGGGATCACCTCTGAAAGTGCGGGGATATAGCCGCCGGGGAAAATATATTTGTTGGTCCAAGCACTTGTGGCACCTGGGCCATCTGACCTGTTGATTGAGTGCAAGAGCGCCGTTCCATCGGGCTTCAACAAGCTTTTTACTTTGCTGAAAAACTCTTTGTAATGGCCAATGCCCACATGTTCGAACATGCCAACCGACACGATGCGGTCAAACGGGCCTTCAAGGTGGCGATAGTCTTTCAGCAAAAAGCGAACGCTTTTTTCAAGCCCCAAATCTTTCACGCGGGCATTGGCAACTTTAATTTGCTCTTCTGAAAGTGTAACGCCAGTAACGTCAGCGCCGCACGTTTGGGCCAGGTAAATGCCCATGCCGCCCCAGCCCGAACCAATATCCAACACTTTCATGCCGGGCTTGATGTTCAATTTGGCAGCGATGTGGCGCTTTTTGGCAAGTTGGGCTTCTTCCAACGTTGAATTTTCATTTTCAAAATATGCGCAAGAATATTGCCGATCAGCATCCAAGAACAAATCATAAAGCTTACCTGAAAGATCATAGTGTTTGTGCACATTGTCTTTGGCCTTGGCTTCAGTGTTGCGTTGATCAAACGAACGCATGGCCACGCGCAGCCGATAGATGGCGCGGTGGCTGAACGTTGTGCCATTCATGTTGGCCGACGTGCCGCCATTAGCACTGGTGTTTTGCAAAGCCAGAACCATGAAGTCGTATAGGCTTCCTTCAAGGATGCTGAAATCACCCGAAGTGAAGGCTTCGCCCAAATATAAATCAGGATCGAGCGCAATTTTTCGCGCTGCAGCGGCCGAGGCAAATTTAATATGGACATGCGGGGTTCCGCCATCACCAAAGCGCAGCACCCTGCCCTTCCAATCAGTGACAGACAGATCGCCAGTTTTTACAAGTTTCTTTAATACGGTTTCAAAAATCATGGGCCAAATTAAGCATTATCGGGGCAATGAAACAACCTGCAATTATGCACAGCGCCCGTGTGAATTCCATTTGCTGCCATCAAAAATTGGTGATGATGCAAATTTCGCCGTCTGGCTGTCTTTACAGGTGAAGTGATGGAAGGCGGTTTTGGTAAGTTCCGCCGCGTCTTTGCCTTGGCTGCCAGACATGCCCGCAACGCTTATGGCATAACCGCCTTGGCCATCTGGCGAAAGGCCCATGCTATAGGTTTTGCCATTGAAAAACACAGGCTCCGTGCGCGCCGCCATAACAGCAGCGGGGGCTTGGGCTGGTGCATCATGGGCAATGCGGATGCCAGCGCTGTCGTGCGAACAGGCCGACAGCAAAACGAGTGTTACGATGAGAAAGCGATTCATTTGGCGAGGTTTAGACGCTGAGGCCTCGACGGCGCAAGGGCAAGATGGCATATCGTTTAAATGAAACAATTTGACTCTTCTGCCCTGCTTTCACCCCGCGCATCAACTGCCGATGAAGGCGCTATTATTCGCATGTCGCAAAAAACCCGTGATCTGCGGGCCTTGGGGCATGACATTGTTTCCCTGACAATTGGTGAGCCTGATTTTGACACGCCACTGAACATTCGTGATGCCGCCAAAGATGCTTTAGACAATGGTTTCACTCATTATTCGCCCGTGGCCGGAATTCCTGAATTGCGTGAAGCCATCGCCCAAAAGCTGCGCACAGAAAATGGTTTGAATTATCAATCCGCCAATGTGGTTTTGGCCAACGGCACCAAGCAGGCGATTAGCAATGCGGTGCTGGCTATTATCGGCCCGGGCGATGAAGCAGTTATTCCCGCACCCTTCTGGGTTTCGTATGAAGGCTCAGTCAAATTTGCCCAAGGCAAGGCTGTGATTGTGCCATCCGATGTTTCTGAAAACTATAAGCCGCCAGTGGCGCGCATTGCAGCGGCCATCACGCCTGCCACAAAACTGTTGTTCATCAACTCGCCATCAAACCCAACCGGCGCTGTATGGACACGCGCTGAGCTTGAACAGATTGCGGAACTGGTTCGGGCGCACCCCAAACTGATGGTTCTTTCTGATGAAATTTATGAATATATTTTGTTTGATGGTGAGATGGTGAGTTTTGGATCGCTTCCCGGAATGTTGGAACGCACCATAACTTTGAATGGCTTTTCAAAAGGCTTTGCCATGACAGGCTGGCGGCTTGGCTATGCCGCAGCCCCCTTGCCCGTGGCCCAAGCCATGGCGCGGATGCAGAGCATTATTTCAGCTGGTGCAAACCAGTTTGTGCAACGCGCTGCGCTGGCCGCATTGCATGGCCCGCGTGATGGTGTTGAAAGCATGCGCCTTGCATATTCCGCGCGGCGTGATTTGGTGCTGAAGGGACTTCGCGCCATTGCAGGCGTTCAAATTGCCCCCATTCCTGCAACATTTTATGCGTTTCCTGATGTATCGGCTTTTTTGGGCCGCAAGGCTGGCAATCATGTGATTGAGACAACAGATCAATTATGTGATTGGTTGTTGGAAAGCCACGGCGTTAGCCTTGTGCCGGGCACTGCCTTTGGTGCGCCTCATTCCATTCGCCTTTCATTTGCAGCAAGCGAGGCCGACATAAAAAAGGCCCTGCTGCGATTAGAGCAAGGCCTTCTCTCGTTAAAGTAAGCTTGGCTATTCAGCGGCCGGCTTAAACTGTTTGATTGTTGCAGATGGTTTGGCCAGTGCGGCAACGCGCTCTTCAATTGCATCAAGCTTGGCGG
>JANXRO010000348.1 GCA_025356765.1 Hyphomicrobiales bacterium
CTCCCCAATTCGCCTGAGGTCAAACGTTTCATAACAATCACGTCCGCGACCAAACCGGTAGAGCCTTATCTCAATGCAATTCGAAACCAGCACCCACGAGACACCCGGCGCATCTATGGCATAGCCCCAAGCTTGCTGCACAGGGCTTTGCCCACGACTTGGATCGATTGCATCAAGATTGGAATAACTTGGCCCTTTCATTTCAAGAGGTGCAAAAAGTTCGTCGCCATCTCTATCAGAAAAACGTCCTAGCGCGGCGTCGGCAGAGCCTGTGCGAATACCCTTTTCTATGTGCAGCGAATAAGCAATGTCTGGGTCATAATGTGTGTAACCCAGTACTGTATCCAAGATCTTATTATAAAAAATACCTCTAACACTTGTCTCTTTTTGCTTTGCAAAGCCGTCGCCATTTGCAATTCGGGCATAATCTTTGGCAGCTTTTACCTGTTCATCTCTTGGGTTGAAGGCGCTAATTGTTATCGCTTTTTCCAAAACCTTGTCAGTGACAAGTGGCACACGCGCAAGCCTGCGCGTTTGGCTCTTGTTAGGGCCAACGCCAGAACCAGTATGGAGATTGACTCCGGCCGAATGAAAGAGATCAGTCACGAATCTATCTTAGACCGTTTCTAACCAACGGCCAACGCCGATAAGATCAATTATCCAAGAAGCTCCGCAGCTTCCTCGAGCGTGAAGGATGCTTCAGCTTGCGCAAGGCCTTGGCTTCAATCTGCCTGATGCGTTCGCGCGTTACGCTGAATTGTTGGCCCACTTCTTCCAAAGTATGATCAGTGTTCATGCCGATGCCGAAGCGCATGCGCAGCACGCGTTCTTCACGCGGCGTCAATGAAGCCAACACGCGCGTGGTTGTCTCGCGCAGGTTTGCTTGGATCGCTGAGTCGATAGGCAAAATTGCGCCCTTGTCTTCGATGAAGTCACCAAGATGTGAATCTTCTTCATCACCCACCGGCGTTTCAAGCGAAATCGGTTCCTTGGCAATTTTCATCACCTTGCGCACTTTTTCCAAAGGCATAGACAATTTCTCGGCCATTTCTTCGGGTGTTGGTTCGCGACCAATTTCATGCATCATCTGGCGCGATGTGCGCACAATCTTGTTGATGGTTTCAATCATGTGCACGGGAATGCGAATGGTGCGGGCTTGGTCGGCAATCGAACGGGTAATCGCCTGACGGATCCACCACGTGGCATAGGTTGAGAATTTATAGCCGCGGCGATATTCAAATTTATCAACCGCCTTCATCAAACCAATATTGCCTTCCTGAATCAAATCCAAGAATTGCAAACCGCGATTGGTGTATTTTTTCGCAATGGAAATAACCAAGCGCAGATTGGCTTCAACCATTTCTTTTTTTGCAATGCGGGCTTCACGTTCGCCCTTTTGCACCATGCCAACAATTTTGCGATATTCTTGAATCTGCAAACCAGTGGCCGAAGCCAGATCAAAGATCTCATCCCGAATAACTTTGATGGAATCCTTCTCGTCGTTCACCCATTTTTTCCAGCCATGCTTGGTGTGGCGGCCAACGCGCTTGATCCACTCACCATCCAACTCATTGCCGTGATATTCTTTCAGGAATTCATCGCGCGGAACTTTATAAGTTTCGGCCATGCGCATCAAACGACCTTCAAGAATGTTGAGGCGCTTGGCAATATCATAAAGCTGCTCAACCAGCGCTTCGATACGCGCATTGTTCAGCGAGAGTGATTTCACGTTGGTAATGATGTCATCACGCAATTTGCGATAACGGCGCTCTTGGCTAGGGGAAAGCCCCTCGCCTTCTTGCACTTCCTGGTCTTGCAATTTGCGCAAAGATTTATAAAGCCGCGCGATCTCGTCAAACACTTCTAGAACTTTTGGCTTCAATTCTGCTTCCATTGCAGAAAGTGAAACGCCCAAGTCATCGCCCTCATCATCTTCTTCATCTTCAATATTGGGCTTGTCGAAATCTTCGGGGCTTAAAACGTCTGAATAATCATCTTCGTCCAAGGCGCGACGCATCGGTTGAGATGGGCGCTTTTCAGCACGGCTTGCTGCCTCAGCGCGTTTGGCTTCGGCTTGTTTGCGCACTTCTTCCTTGGGCGGAACATAAGGCATGGGTGTTGCCACGGCCTGGTTCTGCTTTGCATCGGGGCCAGCATAGGTGGCTTCCAAATCAATAATGTCGCGCAGCAAAATTTTGCCTTCGTTCAATTCATCGCGCCAAATAATAATGGCTTGGAATGTCAGCGGGCTTTCACACAGGCCAGAAATCATCGCTTCACGGCCCGCTTCAATGCGCTTGGCAATGGCAATTTCACCTTCGCGTGAAAGAAGCTCAACCGCACCCATTTCGCGCAAATACATGCGAACCGGATCATCCGTGCGATCTGATGGTGGCTTTGGCGCCTCTACCTTCATCAGGGCCGTTTCGGAACTTTCAATTTCCTCAACCTTGGCCACAACGCTTTCGTTTTCTTCTTCGCTTTCCACGACAGTGATGCCCATTTCGGCAAACATGGCGTAAACATCTTCGATCTGGTCTGATGTCACTTCTTCTGAAGGCAAAACTGCGTTCAACTCATCCAGCGTGACATAACCACGGGCCTTAGCGGTTTTGAGCAAGCGCTTAACCGCTGCATCATTGAGATCAATGATCGGGCCATCGGTGGTGTCTGAACTATCGGCCGGGCCAACTTCGGCTGAAGGAAGCTCTTCAGCGGGCTTTGCTGAATCTTTTCCAGATTTTGCCGTTTGGGTCGGGCGGACGGGCGGACGGGCCATGTAAAATTCCTTCATATCTCAGCGGTTGCCCGCCGTGCATTACTGATTCGGATCGGAACCTAGGAACTTGCGCTTAACCGCTGCTTAACCATAACGCGTCAGGCTGGATTAATTCAGCTCTGCCGGCTTTCGCCCTGATGCGGCACCAAAGCCTGCAATGGAAGCTTCGCGTCCGTCCAAAGACGATAGTTGGTCTCGCAGCGCCTGCACGACGCCTTGGTTCTCCTCCGTCATGTCGCTGGCAAAAACTGCTTCCGCAGCCTTCAACTCGCGATCGAGTGTGATGGCTTTATGATGCAAAGCGATCATTTGGCGGAGGCCTGTCCGGGCATCATCTTGTGCAGCCGCTGGACTCAAGTGCCACTCATTCAAACTTTTCGCTTGGGCGTCGAGGCGGCCTAAAATCTGGCTAAACCCCTTGGTCAAGAGATGGCCTCTCAAAGTCGCCGTTTCAAGGGCTTCCTCAGAAGACGCGCTATCTAGAATAAGCCTGCGTAGGGAGTCAAGCTCGTTTGAAATCAATTCGGCTGCGGCAAATTCGGCCCAAAATTC